>JBLMXX010000118.1:0-17504 GCA_050257995.1 Acidobacteriota bacterium
GGCAAGTAACACGATAAATCGGGTAGGCAGAGACCGCGGTTTTTCAGTCCCCGCATCCCAGACGAGGACATCGGCTTGAGCAAGCTCGGGCAGCACGGACAATTCTCCGACCAGTTGGATCAGCGGCTGTCCGCGCAATAGCGCGCTCAATCCGGAGAGGATTAGAACGCGTGAACTGATCAATAGAACTCGGATGGGCGCTGTGCGAGTTTTCGGCATGGGCGCTAGTACATCTTAGAGCCGAACAATCATAGCACAAATGAGAACCTCGTTAAAGCGTCAGTCAGCGCATTCAGGAGTAGGCAATACGGCTTATTGAAGAAACCGATACAGAATATACCAATAGATGGTTTATTTTTTTGTATTCTCGGGTTATAATCCAGCCAAAACATCCCAGTTTATTATTGCGGCGGTACCATGGCCAAGAAACAAAAACTGCAAGATCAGGTTGCCATCGTGACCGGTGCCTCGATCGGGATCGGGCGGGCAACCGCACTTGCCCTTGCCCGCGAGGGTGCCCACGTGGCACTGGCTTCCCGCAACATCGAGGCTTTGTGCCAAGTTGCCGACGAGATCGAGAGACTTGGCAGGCAATCCCTGGTCGTCCCGACCGACGTCACGCAAAGACCCCAGGTGGAAGAGATGGTAAGAGCGACACTTGGGCGCTGGGGGCGCGTGGACATCTTGGTGGCGAATGCGGGTGTGTACGTTCGTAGCCGGGTGAATCCAATGATGGTCGGGGAGGTAGAGCGGGCAATGTCCGTCAATTTCTATGGCGCGCTCTATTGCGTCCTGGGCGTCCTCCCACACATGTTGACCCAGCGAAGCGGGCACGTGATCCTGGTCAACACGATGGATGCCAAGAAAGCCATACCACCGGACGCGCCCTATGTGGCATCCAAATTCGCACTCGCCGGTTTTGGCGAAGTTTTGCGACAAGAGTTACACGACAGCGGCGTTCGCGTCACCAGCATCTTCCCGGGTCGGGTGGACACCCCGATGATTGAGCATCTAAAGGTGCCCTGGATTTCACGCAAGATTTCTGCGGAATCGGTCGCACATGAGATCGTTGGTTCGATCTACCGGTACAAACGGGAAGTAGTGATTCCGCGAGGCGCATGGGTGCTTATTTACCTAAATCTTTTGTCGCCCAGACTTGCCGATAAAGTAGTACGCGTTCTCCACTTTGAGGGATGGGAAACCTGAGCAGACCCATTCCGCATCCATCTATTAAATGGGAGTAATTCATAATGACCCATACGACTTTGTCCATACTCGGTAATACCACGCATGATTGGCTGAGAAATATCAACGTCGCGTATGTGCCCGGACCCGGCGCCTCTGATGATGACAGCATCGTGCAGGGGCTCTTGAAGCACTTTCGGCTTCTCGGGCACGGCGTTCAAGAAACGCCTACGGACGACACGGATGTCATTCTCACCACTTCACGTTTCGGGGAGCCGCTCACGTGGCGCGAGTCTCTCTTGTTTACAGGACGGAAAAAGTTCAAATTAAATCATACCCCGACCATTTATACGGTGGTCAAGATCAAGAAGAGACAACTCCAAGATTTGATCGCGCGGTTTGAGCGGATTCTCCAAAAGGCACCGCCCGATCCCTCAGACTATGACTTTTCGGGACTCGCGCCGCAAGCCTATCGCACCTTGTTCGAGCAGGGACGGCGCGGCGGACCCATCCTGGCGGTTGAGCGACTCTTACAGGGATGGACGAAGAGCATCCACATCTTGCTCGTCGTTGGAGAGGATCGTCCGGAGATGGCATATCACTTTGACCTGGTGGGCGCCTACCCCAAGAGCGAAGCAAACGACCTCGACGCTTTATACCAGGATATCGTGCTGCGCATTTGTACTACTCTCAGCACGCACGAAGTCACTCAACATGCATTTGAGGAGCCGGCGATTCCTCACAGTGTCTGGGCGAAACTGGACACTCCCAAAGCCATGACGGTCGCGGCACAGGCGCTGGGGCGACGCGATTTCTTCACGGAGATGGCGGTCATCTCAAATTTCGTGCATGTGCCGGCAGTTACGGAAGGGGTTGCCAGCCAATACAGCGAGGGTTGCTTTGCCACGTGGGACCCGGCGCTGGGTGCGCTGATCGCCACGGTGACCGGGAGCGCACGTCCGGTAGATAAAGGGAATATCACCGAGGATGACCTGGCCGTCCTGGTAGGGGTGCGTGAGGGAGGCGTCGGGGCGTGGGTCAGGAAGGTCGAAGGAAAACGCAATGATCCACCCTCATCCGAATCGGTAGAGATGATGGACATGGACAGCCGCCTCCCCCGGGTTAATCTCGATTCAGGGTGGAATGTTTCGACGAGTGTCCCCGTCATCCGTTCCAAACTACACGGGCATCGGAGTATTGCGGCTTTTGATCCGGAGCGCGTCGAGTTCGTTCCTTTGGATGACGCGTACTATCACTATTTGGTCGCGTGCGCGACGGAGGCGCAAGCGCGGGGGATCAAGGCAGCATTCGCTCGTTCGGAGGCATTGCAAAACCCCAATGATCTCCGCCAAATTGTTTTTACCCTACTGCCGGGACACGGCACCCTCCTGGTCGAGAAATGGGTACCGGGCAACGCGCCCTTCCAACTTTTGTGGGAAGCGATGGACGCGGGGACGGTTGAGGTGACCAGTCGTATTCCGCAGGGTCCTCTATCCTACATTGCCGGTGCCAATGGGCGCCGGGTATTAAGCGAGGATTCGGGGGGAGCGGCGGATATTCATTGAGAGGTGAGGACACGCGCGATTCGCCCGAGCAGTCCGGCGCTCGTCGCAAGCCACGCCAAAATGGCGATGTAGATGAAATAGCGCGGGACGATCAATAGGAAATCAAGTTGCAGAACGCGTGCCAACTCGAATGTGCAAACGGTGTACATTCCCAGAGGAAAGACCATCCCCCAATATTGTGGATCGTAGGATAGCGGGACTCGCTTGACGAGATGTCGCCACACGCCGAGGACGACAAGCAGGGGAATCCACCACGTCCCGATCGACCAGAAAAAGAGCGTAAACCCTTTGAGAAACGTCTGCAAGTCCTGCAATATCGACCAATCTGCCGCGCTAGAGATTAAGGTCGCACCCGAGAGCGTCGTGATGGCGACCGCGCCCATATTGATCCAGTACGGTGGAGTAATTGCATCGGCGAGGAGACGGAAATACATAAAACGGTAGAAAATGAGCGAGGTGATAAAAAGATACAGCGCGCAACCGATCAGGTAAAGGATGAGTGTAAAGAAGAGGATTGGATGCTGCCAGGCTGGTAGTTGTGCGGCGATGCGGGTGCCGAGGAGCGAGACAGACTGCGTGGCGACCACGGCGAGCAACCATCCGCCGTTCAAGCCATTTTCTAAAGTCGGCTTGGTCTCTCGCACCGTAGTCGCCGCGAAAAAGGTGTACATTAGCACGAACCAGAGAACCGCCGCCAGGAACCACAGGACAAGCGACAGTATCTTATCTCCGGCGAGGAGGATAAAGTCTCGCCCCAAGACGCCGGTTCCCGCCACGAGCGTAAAAAATCCGGGACCGCGGGCGTGATCCGTTAGGTCCGAGAGCAAGCGCGGAAAGAAATAGACCAGGCGCGCCAATGTGAGAACCCAAAGGACGACAAAGGCGACCTGGGCAATTCCAAAGAGCGCCCAAGCCGCCCACGGCATTTCCAACAAGTATGCCGCGATCGAAATAATCCCTGTCGCCATAACAAAGGCAAAGTAGCCGGGATAAAGATCGGCGATCCCTTGTATCAGCACGCTCTTGAATTGGCTGGGCGACATTCAGGCAGACTCGGAAGAAACAAACGGCGATAGTAAGAGTTGCCGGCGCAAGACCGGCAGAGGGCGACCCCATCACGCACGACCTCGCGCCCGTTGATGACCTCCTCCTGGCACAGCTTGCAAATCACGCGCAACCCGGCGCGACCGATGATGTCCTCAAGCCGGATTGCCAACTCCACCCACTCCCACGCGAACAGCAGATCGTCCGGCATGCGCTGATAGCCAAGGAGTTGCGCCTGCCAACGGTCCCTTGCGTCCGGAGCAAACCGGCGCGCCAATGTGCGCGATTCAAGGCGCGGCACGATACGGACGGCGCGCCCTGTCGCGGTATCCACAAAGGTTGCCGCGACTTTGCCGATATCCTCAATACGCATCGTGCGCCGGTCCACCGAGCAGCCGGTCGCCGCGGCAATACTGCCCGCCGCGCAGCCGTCCGTTTCCACAATCGCGAGCAGCCGCTTGTCGGTTTGCGGCAAGTCAAGGTCGAATAGTCGTCCTGCCAGCATACCCATACGCGCCCCGAGCACCTGCCGCGGACATTGTTGTTTGTGTCCTGCCGCGCTCTGCCGCAAGACCTCCTCCAGCGTTTTCATGTCTTGCCGGAAGAGCGCGACCGGTTCCAGATCACCACTTGGTAGGGTCGCCAAAGATAAGTGATCGGAAAGGTCACGAAATGGACCAGGCGAGTGAAGGGGAATAGCGCGGTGATGAGAAACGCATTCAGTATATGAAGTTGGACGACGAGCGGGAGGACGGTCACATACTGAATCTGCGGATTGAATGTCGCGAGCGAGTAGAGCCACGGCACAGCAGTATGCAGATACCAGTCCGATCCCCAACGGTAAAAGAGCGCAACCCAAAAACCGAGGATTACCTGCAAGAGCAGATCGGCGAGGAGAATCCAGTCCATGACGCTCGTAACCTTGAACGCCCGCGCGTTCGCGATGCGGCGGAAGACGAGCAGCCCCAGCCCCGCAATTGCCATTAGCGCCAGCGCGAGGCCGGTCACTTCCAAGATGTAAAGCCGCACCTGGTCGGCGATAAGATCGCCCCACAGAGTCGGAAAGAGCGCGGCGAGCAAGTGCGCAGTGAGGATCAGAATGACGCCGTAATGCCAAGGCACCGAACCCCAGAAGAGTTCGCGGTTTTCGAGGAATTGGGAGGAGAGGCTGGAAAACGTAAAACGACTGCCGAAATAACGCATGATTCCAACGGCGACCGCGAGAATCACGGCAACATACGGAAACACGATGAACAAGATAGAATCGAACATGCGCTCGTACCTCCGCGATAATTCTTCACGTCACTTCCCGACAGCGTCAAGCCGCTACGACCGTCGGGATGTCTGCCGATTCTGAAAGGTGCATTTGCAGAACCGTCTGCAGCGCTTGCAGCAAACGGTGATAAGCCGCGGTCATCCCGCTCATGGGTTGGTCATTCGACTCTGACGCGATCATTTTATCCAGTGCGGGCAAAAGTGCATCGCGGACCAACTCGTCAATCATTACGGGATCATTACATACCGAAATATAGCGCAGCAGCGCGGTGAGATGGTCCGGCAATTCCGGATCGACGGAGAAACCCTGGGCAGAATAACGCTCCTTTAATCCCAGCATGAACACACTGCGCTTGTAAGTCTCGCCAAACAGATGATAGCCCACATACGGATGGCAAAGCGCGTTCAGCTCGAACAGTCCGGTATAGACTTCTTCCAACTGTCCGAGCGGCGTCCGATCTGTGATACATGCGAAATCCTCGAGGATTCGCATCGCATCGGAATTGCCCCCTCCGAGCAAGGCTCCCGCCTGACGCGCCCAAGCGCCCAACCCCGGCTTGGGATAATCCAATAGTTCTGCGAACAGTCGAAAAATGGATTGCTCGCTACGGTCATCTCGCATGTCTATGCTCCTCGTCGGGGTGCCTGGCGGAAACCGAAACCGGCAGCAGGTTTGTGGGTGAACGGGTCGAGGGTCGCCTCGATCGCTTGCTCACGTGCGAGCGGCGGTACGACAAAACGCTCTTCAAAGGTCGGCATCGAGGTGAGCCGGAAGATCGCCTCGGCTTCTTCCGGTATCGTGCTCCCTTGCTTCAGCGCCTCCGCCACCTCGGCCTCCGGCACGTCGCCGACGCGCCGGCTGCGCATGTGAATCCGGACGGCGATCAACTTGCGATAGACGCCGGCAAGTACGTCGGAGTTCCCCGCGGAAAAGAGACTCGCCATGTATTTCAACGGCATCCGCGCCCGCTCAAGTGACGAAAGAAGCGGAGTAAGTCCTTCGCGTTCGAGCGATGAAACATCATAGTGCCCGTCCTGCATTTTTGCGAGCACGGGCAGCATCGGCGGGACGTAAAAGAGCATCGGCATCGTCCGGAACTCGGGGTGGAGCGGCAGCGCGATTTTCCATTTCATCACGAATTTATACACCGGCGATTTCTGCGCGGCCTCAATCAATTGATCGCCGACGCCATTTGCCTTTGCCGCGGCGATGATTTCAGGGGCAAAGGGGTCTTTAACAATTCCGCGCTGTGCGTCCACGAGATCCTCGTCATTCGCGGCGGCGGCTTGCGGAATCTTGTCGGCATCGTAGAGCAGGATGCCGAGATAGCGGATGCGCCCGACACACGAGTGGAAGCATGCGGGCGGTTGACCGCTTTCGAGTCGAGGGAAACAGAGAATGCACTTTTCGGATTTGCCGGTATTCCAGTTGTAGTAGGTCTTTTTGTACGGGCAGCCGGATATGCACATTCGCCACGCGCGGCATTTCTCCTGGCTGATGAGGACGATGCCGTCTTCGCCGCGCTTGTAGATGGCGCCGGCAGGACACGCCGCGACGCAACCGGGATTGAGACAGTGGTTGCAGATGCGGGGCAGGTAGAAAAAGACGACTCGTTCCAACTCGTCCATTTGCGCCCGCTCGTCATCCGTCAGTTTGTCAAGGTTCACGTCGTTCTTGGCATAGACCGGCGAGCCGCCGAGGTCGTCGTCCCAGTTGGGTCCCGCTTGAATGTCCATCGGCTTGCCGGTGATAAGCGAAATGGGACGCGCCGTCGGCTGGTCGTCGCCTTCAGGCGCGTTGAAGAGTTCGTCGTACTGGTAGGTCCACGGTTCATAGTAATCGTCAAGCGTCGGCAGATTGGGATTGAAAAAGATATTCGTGAGCGCGCCGGCGCGTCCTTGCAGTTTCAGCTTGATCTTGTCGCCATCCTTTTCCCAACCCCCTTTATATTGGTCCTGGTCCTCCCACTGGGTCGGATAACCGGTACCGGGCTTGGTCTCGACATTGTTCCACCACATGTACTCGGTACCCTTGCGGTCGGTCCAGATGTTTTTGCACGCCACGCTGCAAGTGTGGCAACCGATGCACTTGTCGAGATGAAAGACCATCGAAACCTGAGCGCGAATGTCCATCGAAATTACTCCTGATCCGGGTCTACCATTCCAGTTTTTCGAGCTTGCGCACCACCGCGTACGTGTCGCGGGTAAAGATGCCGATGGGTCCCCAGTAGTTAAAGCCATACGTGAATTGGGCATAGCCGCCGGCGAGCTGTACGGGGTTGATGCGTGTGCGCGTCAGGCTGTTGTGCGCGCCGCCGCGCCGGCCGCCGCGCACTTGCGATTTCGGGATCGAGATCGTTCGCTCCGGTGCGTGATAGATCATGCACGTCCCCGGCTGGACGCGCGCGCTCACGGCGGCGCGCGTCACCATGACGCCGTTGTCGTTATAGACTTCGACCCAATCGTTGTCATTGACTCCGATCGAACGGGCATCTTTATCGTTAATCCAACACGGCTCGATTCCGCGCGAGAGCGTCAACATCCGTTGGTTGTCGTAATAGGTTGAATGGATGTGCCACTTGCCGTGTGGCGTGATATAGTTG
This sequence comes from Acidobacteriota bacterium, assembly GCA_050257995.1. Classification (GTDB taxonomy): domain Bacteria; phylum Chloroflexota; class Anaerolineae; order UBA4142; family UBA4142; genus JBLMXX01. The sequence goes on from JBLMXX010000118.1 coordinate 7,673, forward strand.
AGTACAATGCTCCGGGAGTCCACGGGGCTCTTGACGACGTCGCCCGTGCGGAAAGGATTGAGTTTCGGCTTGTACGTCGGCAGATGCTCGCCGAAATCCAGATAATGCGGGTGGTCGATATACAAACCTTGGCGACCGGTCAACGTGCGCCACGGGATGAGTCGCTCTACATTTAGGCACCACGCCGCGTAAGCGCGCCCGTCGTTGACGTTGCCCGACCACACCGGGCTGATGAGGGTGCGGCGGACCTGGCGTGTGAGGTCGAGGAACGTCATCCGCACGCTCCGCACCTTTTCTGCGAGATCGGAAAGCGGCACGCCGACACGCTCTTCTTCGTGCTTGAACGCGGTGTACGCGATTTCGCCGTTGGTCTCCGGCGCGAGCTGCAAGAGCAGATTCGCCGCGTCGAGTGAGTCTTCCAGACTGGGGTACACCTGACCGTCCCATTCCACGCAGCGCAAGTGCCGCGGGTCGGGCGAGCCGCCGACCGGGTTCTTTAAGAGCTCGTCGTACGCCCCGGCAATTGGAATCTGTACGCCATTGCCGCTAATACCATCCTCACGCGCTTGCCGACCGAACGAGATAAAGCGATTATAGAGATTGCGATAGTCGCGATCGACCGTCGCGAGGTGTGGCATGGTCTTGCCGGGGACCGGGGCGCACTCGCCGGCGCGCCAATCGCGAATTTCAGTTTGGGCAAGCTCGTCGGGCGTATCGTGCATCAACGGGTAGGTGACCAGGTCTTGCACCGGCGCGGGGAATACGAGCGGTGCAAGCTCGCTGACCTTTTTCGAGAATGCTTTAAAGATCTCCCAATCGCTTTTCGTTTCCCACACCGGCGGCACCGCCTGACCGAGTGGATGGACGAACGAGTGCAGGTCGGTCGTGTTCAAGTCGTTCTTCTCGTACCACATCGCGGTCGGAAGGACAATGTCAGAGTAGAGCGCGGAGGTATCCATCCGAAAGTTAATATCCACGACCAGGTCCATCTTGCCTCGCGGCGCGGGCTCGCGGAAAGTGACCGTCTTGACTTTGCCTTTGGCATGTTCCTCGGCGACAATATTGTCGTGCGTGCCGAGATAATGGCGCAGGAAAAACTCGTGTCCTTTGGCGCTCGACATGATCGCATTCCCACGCCAGATGAGCCACACGCGTGGCCAGTTCTCGGGCGCGTCCGGATCGTCCACCGCGAAGCCGACGGGCGAAGCATTGTCTTTAGCTTCTAATCGACCGACCACATAGCGCTTGATTTCCTCGTCCGTCTTCGCGCCGGATGCTTGCGCCTCCCGCACTAGATCGAAGGGGTTGCGATTAAACTGCGGATAGTACGGCATCCAACCCATCCGCACCGCGCGCGCTTCGTGGTCAGCCGCGTGTCCCTTCGCCCATCGCGCATCCGGCGGAACGGGGGCGTAATCGGTAAAATCGCCTTCGTAGCGCCACTGATCGCTGTTCATATAGTGCCACGTCGGCGACTGCTGGCGGCGCGGCGGCTTGACCCAGTCGAGCGCAAAGGCAAGTGTATTCCACGGCGCGACGAGAGTGAGTTTCTCCTGACCCACGTAATGATTCATGCCGCCGCCGTTCACACCGCAGCAACCGCACAGAATCAGCGCCGTGATCGGCGCTCGGTACGACAGGTTGTTGTTGTACCAGTGGTTGATGCTCGCGCCGATGATGATCATCGATTGGCCGTTCGTCACCTCGGCATTGTGCGCAAACTCGCGCGCCAGGCGGATGACCGTGTCGCGCCCGATGCCGGTGTACTGCTCCTGCCAAGCCGGGGTGTATGGCAGCGCGGCGGCGGCGTAACTCGTGGGATAGTCGCCATCAAGCCCTCGCCCCACTCCAAACTGCGCCATGAGCAAGTCGTAAGCAGTCGTGACGGGCACGCGCCCATCGTCCGTCTCTACGTACCTGACGGGCACCTCGCGCAGGTACGTCTTGCCCTCGGCAAATTCGTAGAACTCGACGAGACACCGCTCGTCTTCTCGACCCAGGAAAGAAAGGACCGGCGCGATGGGCGTGTCGTCCAGCCCGTCTTCCATCTTAAGGTTCCACTTGCCTTTTTCCGTCTGCCAGCGATAGCCGACCGTGCCCTTGGGCATTCGCGGCGCGTTCGCGTTTTCGTCATAGACGAGCATTTTCCAATCGCCATTTTCCACTTTACGATAACGCTCGACGCGATTCGCTCGCAATAACTGACCTGGCTTGAATCCTTTTTCGCCTTTGACGAGTCGCACGAGGAACGGGCTATCCGTATAGTTCTTTAGATAGTTGATAAAGTAAGGAACCTGGCGGTCGACGTGGAATTCTTTGAGGATGACGTGATTAATGGCCATCCACAGCGCGGTGTCCTGCCCCGCTTTGACCGGAATCCACCAATCGGAATATTTTGCGACCTGGGAGAAATCCGGCGCGATGACGACAAACTTGCTGCCGTTGTGCCGCGCCTCGGAGATAAAGTGCACATCGGGCGTGCGCGTCATGTTGAGATTGGAACCCATCGAGATGATATATTTCGCGTTATACCAGTCCGCGCTCTCGCACACGTCAGTCTGATCGCCCCAAATCTCGGGGAAGGCGTTCGGCAGGTCGGCGTACCAATCGTAGAAACTCATATTGACGCCGCCAAAGAGCTGCAAAAAGCGCGAGCCGCCGGCGTACGATAAATATGACATCGCGGGAATCGGCGAAAAACCGAACACGCGGTCGGGTCCCCATTTCTTCGCGGTATAGAGACACGACGCGGCGATCAGTTCGAGCACCTCGTCCCAGGTGGTGCGGCGAAAGCCGCCCTTGCCACGCGCTTTTTGATAGCGCGCCCGCCGGGTCTCCTCTTCGACAATTGAGCCCCACGCCTCAATTGGATTCGTATATTCCGCCTTCGCCTGACGCCAAAGGTCCATCAGCGCACCGCGCAGATACGGATACTTGACTCGGATAGGGCTGTAGACATACCAGGACGCCGAAATGCCGCGCTGGCAGCCGCGCGGCTCGTAAGGTGGCAGGTCGGGATTTAACAGAGGGTAATCGGTCTGCTGCATCTCCCAGGTAATGATGCCGTCCTTCACGTATACCGCCCACGAACAGCCGCCGGTGCAGTTTACCCCATGTGTACTCCGGATGATGTTATCGTGCTGCCAACGATTGCGATAGAATTCTTCCCATTGGCGCTCTCTGGGATTGACGAGGTCTTGAATCCAGCTCATGTGAAACTCCATCCAGAACCCTAGCCCGTGAAACGTAAAGCGTAAAACGTGATAAACGGATTTTTGCTTTACGCTTTTGTATTACGTTTCACGCTTTAGAACTTGCTTCGCAGCACCATTGGGCGGCGAACGGCGACCAGACGTTTACGCCAGTACAATTGCGCGAGGATCAGGAATAGAACGGTGCCTCCAATTGCCAAGAGCGTGAGTTGCCCGACCGCGTCAATGGGTCGCTCGGTCACTGAAGCCTGTTTGAGGAACGCGACGAGGTCCGCCTGCTCTTGCGGCGCGAGCGGCTGGCGCGTCCAGACCGCATTCATGGTCACCGTCGGCACCGAGTTGAGGAAGGAAGCGAGTCCCGCATCACCCCCATACTTGTTGTACGCGCCCGTCAGATCAGGACCGAGCGCACCCCCGCCAAGCGAGCCGATCGCGCCGACGCTGTGGCAGCCCATGCAAGGCGGTCCGCCATTCTTGAGCCGCTGGGAACCGGTGAATAGCGCCTTTCCCGCGGCCGGGTCACCTGCGGCTTGAGCGGATTGCGGTGTCGTTACGGTATCCGTTCCGAGAAAAGCGATCAGCGACGCCACCTGGTCGAGCGACAATCCGAGATTCGGCATGGCGAGATTATTATGCTCGGCGAGCAGCTGGGTCGCGATGGGGTCCTTCGCCGCGAGAACTTTGTCCGGTGCCGAGATCCAATTCGTCAGCCACTCCGTCGTGCGCCTCGTCGTGACGCCTTTGAGATCGGGACCGACCAGCTTGCCGCCGCCAATCGAGTGGCAGCCGACACATTTTTGCTGAAAGAGGGCTTGACCCTCGCCAGGTGATTGCGAGGGCGGCGCCGCTTCGGCGAGATGGCCCAGCGCCAATACGAAGAAAACGAGCGAGGAGAGGAGAACTAGTCCCTGTCGGACACGACGATGCCGCTGGAAAGCGATGATCTGATGCATCGACTCGAACTCCTTGGGTCTGTGAGTCAAAGGTCCGAAGAGCCGTTTGGGCTGTTAAAAGCGTTGTTACGGGATGACAATTCCCACTTTAGCATATGCCGATTTGGGCGACTGTAAATAGGGTCTTACCCTACTTTTCACAGAAAAGGATACCCGATTATGGAAAAGGACACCCGATCCTGGCGGTTTTGTCACACCATTGCGGCGAGGCGGTCCGGATCGAGGAGGGTAATCTGATGACGCTCGATCTTAACCAAGCCATCCTTTTCCAGCTTTTTGAGCGAACGCCACGCCACTTCGCGGGCGGTCCCGGCGAGCGACGCGAATTCCTGCCGCGAGAGCGTGCGGTCGAGTCGAATCCCGCGGCGGTTTCGCTTGCCTTCACTTTCCGCCTGGTCCAGCAGAATCTTGCAGACACGGGCGGTCACATCTTTGAAGGCAAGGTCACTCGCGATATTGGCGAGATTGCGCAAGTGTGCGCTCACGGAAGCAAGGACGATGGAAAAGAGCTCCGGCGTGTTCCAGATCATTTCGCGCGCCGCGTCACATGCTATAAAGTAAACGGTCACGGGACCGCGCGCGACGGCGGAGACAGAATGCGGTCCACCGTCGAGGAACGGGACCAGGTCCAGCGGATCACCCGCGCTCGCGAGCGCAAAGAGCTGTACCTTGTCCCTGCTCGAGCGTAAGAGTTTGACCCGTCCCTCTTTGACGATGTACAGCCCGCCACAGGGCATCCCTTCGCGAAAGATAACCTCGCGGTTGTCACACGCGCATTCGCGCATGAGACGCGCCACCTGCTTTAGTTCAGGGGAGCGCAGGTGGGCGAAAAGAGGAATCGTTCGCAAGTTGTTCGGTTGGTTCATCAGAACACCTAAAAAGCAAGCCATACCCCGGCATGGCTCATCATCGCGCAACTGTGACTAAAAGAGTAGCAAAAAAGTCACACTTTACATGATCAAATCAGCAAGCCGCTCCCGGTGGAGGATCAAGATGTGCTTGCCGCGTGCATCCACGACCCCCGCGCGCTCCAATTTGAGAAAGTCCTGGGCAATCATCTGCGGCGTCGTCCCGAGCGCACTTGCCAGCAATTCATGTGTGACGTCCAGGTCCAGTTCTACGCCATTCGCGGTCGCGTGCCCGCGCTCTTTCATGTAGGTCAAAAGTAGATCAGCCAGGCGCGGCATGGAACAGCGGAGTGCGAGACCTGAACTGAGGTGCATCAAGTAGCGGGCGTGGTTCGCGAGGACACGCGCGATCAGTTTTGCCATTGCTTCCTGCGGACTGGCGATCTCGAGCGCGCTCTGGCGCTCGATAAAATACACCGTCGCCGGCTCGAGCGCTTGCGCCGAGACAGGGGAAACGTCGCCATCCATCAGCGGGCACCCGCCGAGGCATGGCAAACTGTCGGCTCGCGCTATGCAAAGAGTGAATTCGCGACCCGAAAGACTAGTCCGAAACAGCCGGACGCGGCCGCGGCGCACAAACCACAGCCCGGGGCTCGATTCCCCCTGCGTGAAAATAAAAGCGTGTGCGGGATACTCGCGCGCCGATAGGGCTTGCCGGACCATGTCAAGTTCGGAATCTGTAAATTTAGCAAAGAGGAAAATCGAGCGTAGGTCTAGGATAGAGACTGTCATGTCGCGTATTCGCTGGTAGGCGATTCTCCCAAAACGTCGTCCCGGAAATGACCGGCTTGCCACATAATCAAGACTGCCGCGAGCGGCGGCAGGAGCGCGGCAATCGCGGCAATTTCAAGCGCCCAACGACCTCCCCATTCCCGCGGCATCAGGTTCGTCAGCGGTACGAGCGTTGCAATTAGCACGAGAACCGAGACGGTCATCCATGCCCGTCCGCGCACGGCGACTTGTCCCCAGGCATCTCTTGCCGCGGCGAGCAGACCGAGCGAAACAAAGCCAAGCAACAAGGTGTGCAGGTAGAGAATCCGCAAGCCTGCCGCTTCACCCCACGCCGCGAGCGGCGGCACACTCAACCCCAATTCGGCAAATGCTTTGATCGCGAGAAATGCCAGCGCGATCCTCCAGCCGCCGCCGACCGCGCGCCACAGAGCGGCTATCGTCAACAGTAGCCCCAGGGCAACTAGTATCCCGCCGGCGCCGCCGATCAGCCGCAGTGGTGTCGGAACCAGGTCAACCGAAACACCCAGCAGAAAGGTGACCGGCATTCCGATAATGATCAGCCATTGTGCGCGTCGCGCGGTGGTCGAGTCTGCAGCCGGATAGGCGGCAAATGCGAGTCCCAACAGCGCAAGGACAAACCAGCCATCGGAAAAGAGGTCGAGGAACAAGTCGACCATCGCCGTCGTCACGAATGGGTCAGTGACCTTGAGCGCGACAAGCACGCCACGCCCCCACGCGCCCAGGGAAGCGAGCAATTGAAAGAGTAGCGCCCAATCCCAAAAGCGTAGCGCGCGATTCCGCGAGGCGCCGCGCGTGTTGACCGAATATATCCATACATACGCATACCAAGCGAGGATGTTTAAACTCGCGCCGATGACGCCAGGGGGAATCGGGCGACCGGCGATTTCAGCGATCCCGTAGCCGTACAGCAAGAAGGGGACGTACGCGATCAATGCGAAAATGAAGGTAACAAGGATGACGCGGTTGAAGGATCGCTTGAGCGGCCATCCTAACACGTCCGGCAAACGCGTCGCTATGAAAGCCATGAGCGCAGGCGTGACCCAGCCAAAGTACATGAGATGAGAATGAGCGTGCCGGACATTTGTGAATACCAAGCCAAAGGGCAGCCCCATTAGCATACCGAAACGGTAGAGCGCGCCGGTGCTGCCCGCAAGGACAAACACGCCCAGCGCGCCGATCCACGCCCAGCGCAAATTGGGTTTCACTTTTTCGCTCATGAACTATCCGTGCCTTACCTGCAATGATTCCCCTCTACCTTATCTCACGAATGTCACCACTTCGCTAGGACAAAAGTCACAAGGAGCCGGAGACCGAGGGGGGCTTGTCGGGACATTGTTTTTGTGCGATACTTTCGCCCACAAAGGAGGTGCCATGACAGATACATTGCAGCCCGCTAAACTTCCGAGCCGTCGACTTTCCGACGACAAGGTCAATGAATACCGCGATGCCTATGTCGGCCTCATCGGTTTTGTGCCCCCACGTATCCAGGCGCGCACCGACCTCCTCGCCCGGACAGACCCCGAATTGCTCGCGATGCAAGAACAAATCCGGCAACACTGCATGTATCCCAAGTGCTTTGACGTCAAGACCACGCAATTGATGCTTTTTGGAATGCTGCTGATGAACTTGCAGGACGCTGCCAAACTCCACGCGATCGCCGCCTACCGCGCGGGCGCAACCTTTGAGGAATTGACGGCGGTCGTCAACCTCGCCTATCTCTTTCGCGGGCTCTCCGCCGCGAACGTGGGAGCAGAGATCCTCCAGAGTATTGCAAAAGAATGATGAAGGCATGAAATGAATACGGACATCGCGCAACTCGTCAGTGTCGCGCTCTATACACCAAAGCCCGACGAGTCGGTGGCTTTTTTTCACGACTTGCTCGGACTGGAGATCAGCTATCGCGAAGGCCAGTCGGTTTATTTGCGCGGCTATGAAGATTTTTATCAGTATACGCTCAAGCTTACCGAATCGCCCCGGGCGGGCCTCGACGAGGTGACCTGGCGCGCGGCATCGCCCGAGGCACTGGAGCGAGCCGCGAAACGCATCGGGGCGACCGGACTAGGACGGGGCTGGTCGGAGGACGACTATGCCCACGGGCGGGCTTTCAAGTTCTGTACTCCGGACGGTCATCCCATGAAAGTGCTTTGGGAGTTGGACTATTTTCAAGCCCCGCCCGAGATGAAAAGCAAGTTACGCAACCGGCCCTCACGGCGACCCTTGCGGGGGATCCCCGTTCGCCGCATCGATCACGTCAACCTGATGGTCAGCGACGTGCCTCAGAATCGCAGCTTCATGCAAGATGTATTGGATTTTCGACTGCGCGAGCAAAAGATCGGCGACGGCGGCGCGGAGGTGGGCGCATGGTTGAGCGTGAGCCCATTAGTACACGAAATCGCCTTGATGCGCGATGCGAGCGGATCGCGCGGGCGGTTCCATCACGTCGCGTACTGGTATGGCGAGCCGCATCATTTGCTCGACATTGCCGATATCTTTAGCGAACGGGACGTGCGAATCGAAACCGGACCCGCCAAGCATGGCACGTCACAGGCATACTTTTTGTATTGTTTCGAGCCGGGCGGCAATCGGGTGGAATTGTTCGGCGATACGGGGTATTTGATTTTCGACCCGGATTGGAAGACTGTGGTGTGGAACGTCGCCAACGAAGTGGACCTGGAGAAGAGCAGCATTTGGTTCGGCGGGCAATTAGCCAAAACGTTCTATCGCTATGGAACGCCCGTGGTCCCCGGGTGCAGCCTCGAGGAAATCGGGCGCTGAAGGAGATTAAAACATGAGAGCCTATAAAAGCGATGTGGTCGGAAGTCTCTTGCGTCCGCCCTACCTCAAAGAGGCACGCGAGCGCCATGCCGCGGGCACCCTGAACGATGCGGATTTTAAAAAGATCGAAGACCGCGCGGTGGACGACGCGATTTCGATACAAACCCAGGCAGGCTTGGATGTGATCAGCGATGGCGAGATGCGTCGCTATGCTTTCTTCGGACACCTGATCGATTCGGTCGAAGGATACGACAAATTCGGCGGCTGGGCGATTCCCTTTCGCGACGAGCAAGGGAACGAACTGGTATTCAAGCGCCCGGTCGTCGTGTCGCGACTGAAACGTCTCCGCCCGATGTGCGGGGAGGAATTCACCTATCTGCGCGCCCGCGCGACCGGTCCCGCCAAGGTGACGCTTATCAGCGCGCAGCAAGCCGCGGCCTACTATGATCCGCAGAAATCAAAGGGCGCCTATCCGACTATCGATGCATATCTTGCCGATGTCGTGGATATTTTGCGGATGGAGGTAGACGAGTTGGTGCACCTGGGCTGTACTTATATCCAGGTGGACGCACCGCAATACGCCGGGTTGTTGGACCCTCAGATCCGAGAAGGCTATCGCCAACGCGGCAACGATCCGGATCGCCTGCTGGACCGCTGCATCGAACTGGACAACGCCGTGATCGGCGATCATCCCGGCGTCACCTTCGGCATCCACTTATGCCGCGGTAACAACCAGAGCAAATTCTACGCCAGTGGGGGATACGAGCCGATCGCCGAAGTGTTCCGGCGCACCCACTTTCAGAGATTCCTGCTCGAATATGACGACGAGCGCTCGGGCGGATTTGAACCACTGCGAGCCGTGCCCGAGGACCGGACGGTGGTGCTGGGGCTGGTGACGACGAAAAAGCCCGCGCTCGAAAAGAAGGATGAGCTGAAACAACGCATTCAAGCGGCAAGCCGGTTTGTGCCTATGGAACGCCTCGCGCTCAGCCCACAATGCGGCTTTGCGTCAACAGAAGAAGGCAACCGGCTCACAGTCGAGGAGGAGGTGGCCAAACTGCGGCTGGTCTCCGAAACCGCTAGAGAGTTATGGGGGGCATGAAAAGGAAAAGGGGCTGTCCAAAAAGACCTGCCGGTTGCTTAAACCTGCAAATTTTTGAACTGCCCCTGCTAATTCTTGAACCTTTTCAGCTCGATTACATGCAATACTTTAAATGAAGGGCTGTCCAAA
>JBLMXX010000119.1:0-9848 GCA_050257995.1 Acidobacteriota bacterium
CATGCCGCGGTACACCTGGCGGGAATCCGCGGACACAATCTCGCCGTGGAATTCTTCGGCAAGTTGGATGGAGAGGGCAGTCTTGCCCACGCCCGTTGGACCCAGAATCGCAATCAGAGGATCTTGCATCTAAAGACCCGGGTAACAAAGCCAGACTAGGATTCGACCGCGCCCTTGATCACGTTTATTCTTTCAATTCGTCCCGCCCGGTCGAGTTGGATGCCGACGAAATCAATCCGCCAGGCGCAATCGGCGTATTGCGGATAGGTGCCCAGGAACTGCTGTGCCATCGCCAGCAGCTTGCGGCGCTTGTGCGCGGTGAGGGATTCCTCTGGAGCTCCGAGCGCCTCGCCGCGGCGTGTGCGCACCTCCACAAAGGCGAGGCCGTCGGCGTCCTGTGCAATCAAATCCAACTCGCCCCCACGCGTGCGAAAGTTACGGCCGAGGATCTTGTAGCCGCGCTGCTCCAGGAATAGTGCTGCGACGCGCTCGCCCGATTCGCCCAGGTTCTTTCGCGCGCGCGTGGTTTTTCCGGTCATGGCTTTGACATTAATTGCGGCAGGACGCCGCGCGCCAGGGCTTCCAGCCCGTCCAAATCGTCGAGGTCGAGCCATTGCAGCATCACGCGTTGGCACCCCGCTTGTTCCAGTTCATGCAATTGGTTCACTATTTCGGGCGCGGTGCCGACAAGGATGCCGCGCTCGCGCAACCTTTCCATCGTCTGCCCCCGCGACGCCACCTTGCGCTGGACCTCGGCGTCGTCTCGCCCGAACACGCACCCGGTCATCAGCGACCGGCGCACCGATTCAGGCCTGCGCCCATTCGCCTCCAGCAATCCGGTCAGCCGCCGGTTGACCTCGGCGTACTTGTTCGGCGTCAGAAAGGTGCCATTCCATTCCGAAGCAAACCGGGCGGCTAGGGGGAGGGTCAATTTGGGACCGGTCCCGCCAATCAGGATTGGCGGTCCGCCGGGGCGTTTGGGGCGCGGCAGGAGGACCGCATCGCGAAGATGGAAATAGTCGCCGTCGAAATTGACCGGACGGTCGCTTTGTAGAAGAGAGGTGATAACGTTTAACCCCTCTTCCAAGCGTTTGAAACGCGGGCGCGGCGCGAGCAGATCGAAGCCATAGTTCGAATGCTCCCGTTCCTGCCAGCCTGCGCCCAATCCGAGGGTAAGCCGGCCGTTCGAGAGATCGTCTACAGCACCGGCCTGGCGCGCCGTCATCGCCGGATGGCGGAAGGAGACGGGACTGACGAGCGGGCCGAACTCGATCCGCCGGGTGTGGTCTGCCAACCATATCAGCGAGACCCACAGTTCGAGCGAGTCCATGTCCGGCGGGTTGGAGTTGGTGAAATGGTCGGACCGGTACAATCCCGCAAATCCCAAATCTTCGACCGCCGGCGCAATGCGTTTCCAGCGTTCCCAATTTAACCCATTTTGTCCTTCGATCATGACGGCGATTTCGAGCATTTTCTAATCCCCTATATCTGCAATGACCCCATTGCTGACCTGCCAGCCGACTGTAAACACGGCGGAGAGCTTACTTGCATAATTGTAACACAACATCTGTGGAGTGACAAAGCGCACCGTTACTAGCCGTGGGTTTTTTGTCTTTAGCGGACTTGTGGCAAAATAATGTTTCTGTCACTAGGCAAAGGACCTATTGCTTTCGGCTTGCTTTGTGCATATTGTGCGGCGGGCTTATAATCGGAGATGCTTGATACGCCAGTAAGTGCTGCCATTCAGAAATCCCTAGGTAATTGAACCGCGCGGTGTAGGATGGAACCACTTTACGCACCGGATAGCCGTCTGCGCTACCGGCTCTTGAAGATCTATGCCTGGAAAGAAGTCGAACTCCTGCGCCTCTTGTTCCGTGTGGGACACTGGCGCATCCTCCGCCACGCGGCGATTCGCAAACCGCTCTACTATCTCTTTTTGCATTTGCTCGGCACACGGGCACTGGTCGCTCAAGCCGCGACGCTCGCCGAGGCGTGCGAGTTCATTGACGCACTGCCCGACCAATTCGCGATCGCCGTCGGTCCTTGCCGCTGTCGCGCGGGGAACCATAATTGCACACACGCGGTCACGACCGACATTGTTATTCGCGAGACCGCGCCGATCTGGTATCGCGATTTGTTTCCAAACGATTATCGCGTCATTGGCAAAGCCGAGGCGAAAGAGATCTGCCGCGCGTCGAGAAACGCCGGCATGATCCAGTGCATTGACCGGCACATGTACATTCGGAATTCCGAAAACTATTTCGTGATCTGCAACTGTTGCAAAGAGTCCTGTGTTCCACTCGTCGCCTATCGTCTGTTCAAGCAAGAGCCCTTCACCTTCCTGCCCTCCCCCTCGGTGGTGTCCATCAATGTCGACCGGTGCCGGGGCTGCGGAACGTGCGTCGCGGTGTGCCCCTTCGAGGAAAGGACGCTTGAGGCGGAGACAGGAGTCGCGAAGGTGCAGAATTGCCAAGGTTGTGGTCTCTGTGTAGACACCTGCCCGACGGGCGCGAGCCGCATGATCGCGCGGGGTAGATTCACATGACTCTTGAGCCGTCGTATCTGAACTTGATGGACCAATATCCCCCGTGCTACAAAGCGAGCGAGTATCCGGAGCTGAATCGCCGCATCACGCACGAGGAATACGTACGTGCGGTGGGCTGGGCAAAGGAATTGGGCTTGACGCGCTTGGACGAGCGTGCCGCATTCTCCCGAAGATGGATTTTCTAGTCTCTTGTTGTGACGGAGGGAGGCACAGTGAAAGATCCACAAGTGGGGCAAAAAGGAACGGCGATGACCTGCAAGTGCGGACACCCAGAGTGCGAGCACAGTCAATGCACCGGCGAGTGTTATTTATGCGCATGCAAACACTACACTCCGGCAAAGATCGAATCGGAGGAAAGTGGATTTCTCGTGCGCGCATATCGCTATATCATCACTTGGATAAAACCATCAACGCGCATGTAAAAAAGACCCGCGGAAATATGCATTTTGGGCGAACCGGGTACTTTGTCCGATGGACCGCCGCGCAAGTGGCAGATTATCATGTATAATCGTGTCATGGTCATTGTGAAATCGGCGAACCTCGCCTTGAGTTTTCTGTTGGAATTGTGCATGCTGGCGGCACTGGGATATTGGGGATACAAGACTGGAGACGGAGGGTTCCTGCAAATAGCATTGTGGATCGGTGCGCCGCTGCTTGTGGCGATTGTGTGGGGCATTCTTCTCGCGCCTGCGTCTTCCCGACGATTGCGCGAACCATTCCATACACTGCTCGAATGGGTGATCTTCGGCCTGGCTTTCCTAGCGCTGTATGCAACGGGGCAAACGGTTCTCACTGGAATCTTTGTCGCCATTTATGCAGTGAACTTTATCTTGCGGTCTGTCTGGAAACAACAGGGCCTTTTAAGAGAGGGGGATCAAAATGAGTAACGGAATTCGGATTGGCAAGCTGTTTGGCATTGAGATTGTCCTGGATTATTCCTGGGTACTCATCTTCGCGCTCATCACCTGGTCGCTGGCGCAGCATTATCTTATGGTGCACGGAGATTGGTCGGCGGCACTGCGCTGGAGTCTGGCGCTGGTGACCTCCTTGTTGTTCTTTGCGTCGGTCCTCGCGCACGAGTTGGCGCACAGTCTCGTCTCGAAAGCACAGGGGATTCCCGTGCCGCGCATTTCCTTGTTCATTTTTGGCGGGGCCGCGCAAATCAGCGAAGAGCCGCGACGTGCAATCGACGAATTCAGGATGGCGCTGGTCGGTCCGCTGACAAGCCTCGTGCTGGCGTTGGGGTTTGGGGCAGTGTGGCTCGTCACGCAACAGTCAAGCCCGGCGATAAACGAGGTAACGGGTTGGCTGGCGGGAATCAATGCCTCGCTCGCGATCTTTAACTTGCTGCCGGGCTTTCCGCTGGACGGTGGACGCGTTCTGCGGTCGGTCGTCTGGGGCATTACCAAGAATCTCCGCCGCGCGACGCAGGTCGCCGTCTGGGGTGGAATGCTCCTGTCGTGGCTGATGATTGGCTTTGGCTTGTGGCAAGTGCTCGATGGAAATTGGGCAGACGGGTTATGGATTGCGTTCATCGGCTGGTTCCTGCAAGGCGCGGCGGGACGAGAAGGCCAGGTCACTATTGTGCACGACATCTTGAGAGGGCACACTATCCGCGAAGTATCGATCTCGGACTGCCCTCACGTCATGAGGCAATTGTCGCTGGATGTGTTTGTCGATAACGTCGCCATCCCGAGCGGTAAGCGCTGCTTCGCCGTAATGGAAGGCGACAAATTGCTGGGACTGCTGACCATGGATCGGCTTGGTGAAGTGCCGCGCAACAAATGGCAGACCACGCGCGTCGCGGATGTGATGATCCCAACCGAGAAGCTCATCCGTGCCGGAGTGGACGAGGACTTGGCCCAAGTTTTGGAGAAGATGGGGCAAGCCGACATCAATCAGGTGCCCGTGTTGCAAGATGACAAATTCCTGGGAATGGTGACCCGAGCAAATATCCTCGCGTTCCTACGCCAACACGCCGACCGTCAGGGGTCTGGCGCAAGGCCGGTATAAGCAATGAAAGCGACATCACGCCGCAGTACCCGTGTTTATCATCAGATGACTCTTTAGCGACCGGAATCAGTCCACCCCTTGACTGTCAAAAGGGAAAAGGGATACTATATGGCCCTCGGATGAACGGGTCCCCAGATTACGTTGCCCGTCTTACCTGCCACTGCACCCCCCTGTAGACCTCTGTGGGATGCTGTCGTATAGAGTGCGTTTCCCAACGCGTCTCCCCTGGAACATTGATTCGCGAGCACGCCGTTGCAGTCGCGCTGCCGGTGTGTTTGCATTAGGAGGTGTATATGGTCTGCCCGTCGTGCGGCAATACTATACCCCACTATAGCGTCTTTTGTATGTTCTGCGGAGTCCGGTTGGACAACTTTCGACAGGTCTCTCCCACGCCGGATGCAGATCGCCCAGTCAAGATCGGTCAGATCCTATTCTATTTTGACGGCAAATTAAAAGTCGCGGAGAAACGCGGGCACCTCCAGAGAGCCGACATCCTGCGCGACAGTTTTTCGGTGGATTTCCAGCTAATGGGCGACCAAGGCCAGCCGGTCGCCTGCAATGGAACGGCAGACTTGAACATCAAGGTCAGCCAAATGGCGAAGGGCCGCCCGCGCGTCTTGAAAATCTTGCTCAAGACCAAAGCGTCCGTGCGAATGAAGGCTGTCTCGTTTCAGCATGATGCACAGGGACAGCCGTATTATCACTACACGTGTGTGGCTCCGATCACGCTGAGGACCTGGGGGTTTTCTGCGCCCAACTGCGACATCGCGGTCAAGGTGGTCGCCGAAGGCAGCCGAGAACCGTTATACAAGCAAACTGAAGTGACTGCCGATCCCGAGGCAAAACCGAACATAGTGACGCGGGTGGTCGAACCGGACGACGACCTCGTTACGACGTGGGCGGCTAACTCGGCGTAACCGCGTTGCGCATCTCGCCGGACTGGATGATTCCATAAAAGTGCAGTAACGTCTGAAATCGTTACTGCACTTTTTCGATTGTGCGCGCCCTGGCAACGATTGAAATCGTTACTACAAACCCAATCAACGATTCAGATCGTTACTGCGAACCAAACCCTCTATCCTGAACCCCGCGGCCAGGTAATACTGGAAATCGTCCGCGTTGTCACTCAGGTCAATCGGCGTCGTCCCGGTCAGGCGCATGAAATCCTGCTCGATCTCGCGTGCCCGGCCGCGAGTGGGTCGGGTCGTAAAGGCGCGCCAGAATTCATGCCACAGTTCTTGTGCCGGCGCGGGTAGGTCTCCGATGCTCACAAACGGATTGCCTTCTCCGTCGACTTGAATCCATCTCTCTTTGAGTGCGCGGACCACCGGGTAGAGATGGGTTTCGTTCGAGGTCTGCGAGAGGTAATGGAAGCGAACCGAAGCATCAATATAGGTGTAATAAATATCCCAGACCTGGTTTTTGGTGCCTAGCCACGCCGTCCCAAATTTGGCGGTCAAATCAAAGGGGTCGGAATAGCCGACGAGCGTCAGGTCGATCGGATCGTTGGTGAGGTCGCTGATGTACCACGGAATGTATGTTTCGACCATGGACCGAAGCGTCGCATACTTGGCGGGACGACCGTCAAGGTGCGGCCAATGCGAGTGGGCATTGGACCCGTACAGCCCCGTGCGGGGGTCTTGAATGACCACCAGGTTGTGGTCCGGGTCCTGGCTCGCCTCGAGGAGGACCCAGCGCGGGTTATGCCCGTGCAGGTAATTGACGGCGTAGGCGAACAGGGCGCCTTCGAAGCAGTGCGCGTGCGCGGTCTCCAACACCCGCCGCGGCGGCAGGGCCGTTTCATCCTGTTCGACGGAGAGGTGGTCGTTGTTGTAGTATATCTGCGTATTCAGAAACTCTTGCACCTTCGCCGGAGTATCCAGGGCAGCCAGGATGACAAGTTCCTCGTCTGAGAAATCCAGATTCAGCGCACGCGCGCGCGACGTCAGGCGGGCGTAGGAGGCAGGGTCGACGTGGCTGCGATATAGCCCTGCAAAGGATTTGATCTGGGAGGAAGGTTCCAACAAAACAGGCGATTGACCGTCAAGAATCGGTTTGCTCATGGCTCAAAAAGTAGAAACACTTTTCCTCTTTCGAATTTGATCTTGCCTTGTCTTATTCTACCACAATCCCGGCGCGCGTGTGAAAAAGTGTTGCGCATAAACGGTGAAACAAGACCTCGTTTGACTTGCTCATATTTCAGCGTAGAATGAAAACGATGGCACACAAATTCACCGATCACTTTCGCGTCCGGCAGCATGAACTCAATTCACGTGACGAACTGCCGAACCGTGCGCTGGCACACCTCTTTCAAGAGACCTCGATGCGCGCCTCGACGGATGCCGGTTTCGGCGTCGAATGGTATGTCGAGCACAACAGTGTCTGGGTCATCCACCAGATGACGCTCGAGCACCTTCGCCCCATTCGCTACGACGACGAGTTGGCGATTACCACCTGGCTTTCGGATATGGGGCGCGTCCGCTCGCACCGCGAGTACCTGGCGTTGGATGACCGGACCGGCGAGATCGTCGCCCGCGGGCGCGCTCACTGGGCGCACCTGGACCGCCAGAATCTATTCCCCTCCCGGATTCCGGCGAGCATCCTCGAGCAATTTGCGCCGGATGGTGTTCGAGCGATCTCGCGGCTCGAACCTCGACTCTATCCTCCGCCCGCCCATCCCATCGAGCGGCGCGCCGCGCGCCGCGTACAGCACTATGAAGCTGATTCGATGCAGCACGTCAACAATGCGATCTACTATGATTGGATCGAAGAAACCATCGCCGACATTGTGCCGCTCCGGTTGTGCATCCGGCGCCACGATATCGAGTATATGCGGGGTGCGCTTCCTGGAAACGCGGTCGAGATCGTTACACGATTGACCGGCGCCGGCAAGTGCGCGACCACGTGGGAATCTCTGGTCACGCGCGCGGGTGAACTGCTCGTGCGCGATCGCATGACGGCATTGTGGCTCGATGGGAACGGTCACCCGGCTCGACATCCTATAGTGTAGGAGAAAAGTGGAAACTGCCGTGTCCAGAAGCGGCGCCCGTTTTCCGGCGCTGCATCACAAGAACTTTGCCCTGCTGTGGTCGGGGCTCATCGTATCCAATATCGGGACATGGATGCAGAATGTGGGAACGGGTTGGCTCATTTTGCAGTTGACCGATTCGCCGCTGTGGCTTGGACTGCTGGGTTTGAGTTTTGCCCTGCCCATGATGACCTTGCCCCTCGTGGGAGGCGCCGTCGTGGACAGGGTGCACAGGATCCGTCTGCTGTATTTCACCCAAACGGGCGCCATGCTCGTCGCCTTTGCGCTTGCGGCATTGACCTGGCTGCATCTCGTCAACGTCTGGCATCTTCTGACGGCTTCCTTTCTCGTGGCCGTTCTCCTGGCGTTTGATAACCCCGCGCGGCAGGCGCTCATTCCGGACCTTGTTCCCGGGAGCGATTTGTTGAATGCGCTCTCACTCAATGCGGCAACTTATAACGGCGCGGCTCTCCTCGGTCCCGCCCTGGCGGGAGTCATGCTCGGCCCGTTGGGGGCAGCGGCGCTTTTTTTCCTGAACGGCGTCAGTTATGTCGCGGTGTTGTTTGCGCTGTTCGCGATGCGCAACGTGCGCACACACAGCGGCAGCCGGCATGCGTCTCTGGCGGAGGCCATGACGACCGGATTTGCCTATGCCTGGCGCAATCGGTTGATACTCGCCCTGCTCTTGCTTTCGGCGCTGGCGGCCATCTTCGGTCGCTCTTATCAGAACTTGCTGCCGATTTTTGCACGCGACATTTGGCACGGAGGACCCGAAGGATACGGGCTGCTGCTTTCCGCAGCGGGGGGCGGCGCGCTGGTCGGCGCTTTCGGGCTGGCTTTCATCCGGCAGGTGCACCGACAAGGACTGGTCCTGGTCGTGAGCGGTTTGCTCTTTAGCGCGACGCTGATCGCGTTTGCCGTCAGCCCCGGTTTGGGAGCCGGCCTCGTGCTGTTGTTCATTAGCGGAATCAGTTCGACCGTTTTTGGTACGATCATTACGACCTTTATTCAGGTGGCAACACCCAACGAATTGCGTGGGCGCGTGATGAGTTTATATGCGATCACCCTTATTGGACTACCTTCACTAGGGGCATTGGTGAGCGGCGCGAGCGCGGAGTGGCTCGGAGGAATTCAAGGCGCACCGCGCGCGGTGCTGATCGCCGCGGCCCTCCTGGGCATGGTCCTGGTTGCGGTCTCCCCGTTCTTCTGGAACCGCAGGATGAGCGTACATCCACGCGGCGAGGGAGTTTCGGAGAAATGAAAGAGGTGCTGGTTACGGCACCTCTTTCTCGTTCAAGTCGGTTCAGGAAATTTTCACGCGTCGGTCGTCGCCTCGAATTCGCCGTCGCTGACGCGGACCTGCACGCGCCGGTGTCCCGCGGCTTGCGCCTTTTTCTTCACCACCCGTCCCGTTTCTTTGTCCTGCACGATGGCATAGCCCCGTCCGAGAGTCGCCTCCGGGTTGAGCGCGGCGAGATGGCGCATCGCCCCGTTCAACTGTTCCCGGTCCAAGGCGAGCAGATGCAGCGTGCGTGATGTCATCCGGCGCGAGGCGTCGTCCACGCGCTGATGGTAATTCGCCACGCGCGCTTGCGGCGAACTGCGCAAAAGCGCGTACACCCCGCTGGACAACCTCACGCGGGCGTCCCCCAACCGGTCACGGGTGAGTTGAGCCAGCCGTTGTTCGGCGGCAGAGATAGCGGTGCGCAGGTCGCGCGTATCGGACACGGCAAGCTCGGCGGCGGCGCTCGGCGTCGGCGCGCGGATGTCCGCCACAAAATCGGCAATCGTAAAGTCGGTTTCGTGACCGACGGCGCTGATGACAGGGACGCGAGAACTGTAGATGGCGCGCGCCACGCGCTCGGCGTTAAAGCACCACAAATCCTCGATCGAGCCGCCTCCGCGCGCGAGGATGACGAGGTCGATCTCGTACCGGTTGATCGTCGCGAGCGCGGTCGCGATCATTTCTTCCGCGGCTTGCCCCTGGACCTGGGTGGGCGCGAGCAGGACCTCGACCAGCGGATAGCGGCGGCGCAGGATATTGCAAATGTCGTGGAATACGGCGCCCTCACGCGAAGTGACGACTCCGATTGTGCGCGGAAATCTCGGCAGGGGACGTTTGCGCTCGGCGGCGAACAAGCCCTCCGCCTCCAGCCGGTTCCGCAGTCGCTCGAACTCTTGCCAGAGGGCGCCGGCGCCGGCGAGCTTGATCTCGTCGACGTACAGTTGCACGTCGCCGCGGGTCTCGTACATCGAGACGCG
>JBLMXX010000120.1:0-7194 GCA_050257995.1 Acidobacteriota bacterium
GACGGCCCCGGTGGCACCCGCACCGACAACGGCGGCTTCTCCCGGCGCCCCCGCCGTTCTCAAAGGCACTACGCTGAACATGTTACAGTGGTCACACTTTGTTCCCGAAGGGGATAAATACTTTGATGCCAAAGCCGCCGAGTGGGGTCAAAAGAACAACGTCGACGTCAAGATCGAACACATCAATGCTAACGACATACCCGCGCGCCTCGCCGCCTCCGTCCAGGCGAAATCGGGTCCGGATATCATCCAGTACCTTTTCAACTGGGCATGGCTCTTCCCCGATGCGCTCGTAGACGTAAGCGATATCGCGGACAAGCTGGGCTCACAGATGGGCGGATGGTACAAGGACATCGAATCATACTGCAAGCCGGGGGGAGCCTGGAAAGCCGTTCCATTCTCTTTTTACGGTCAGGTTCTCAATTATCGCGGCGACTGGTTTAAAGAGAGCAACATCTCCCTCCCAAAGACGATGGACGATCTGATCGAGATGGCCAAGAAACTCAAGCAGTTGAACCACCCATTCGGCCAAGCTTTGGGGCATTCGTTCACCGACCCGCGCGTCTTTTGGTATCCCTGGCTTTGGTCGTACGGTGGCAAAGAGGTAATGGAGGATGGCAAGACTGTCGCTATCGATTCCCCGGAAACGCTAGAAGCGGTGACCAGGGCCGTCGAGTTGTTCCAGGCGATGGTTCCGGGCACACTCTCCTGGGATGATAATAGCAACAACCGCGCCTTCCTCGCCGGACAGATAGGCGCCACGACGAATGCGGCCAGCATCTACTTTACTGCGAAACGCGAAAAGGCCCAGCGGGAGGAACAGAAAAAGAGCAATCCGGCGATCGCTGCGCCCGCCGACATCGAGCACGCCGTCTTACCTTCCGGCAAGGCGGGCAAGTTCTCGCTCCAGTCCGCGCTGACCAACGGCATCATGTCGTGGTCTAAGAATATCCCTGCAGCAAAGGATTTTATTGTCGCGATGATGCAGCCGGATATTTACAACGGCTATCTCGACACCGTACAAGGCTATAATGTCGGACCTTTGCACTCGTTCGATGATGCACCCGTTTGGAAGAGCGACCCCAAGATCCTCGCTTTCCGCGAGGCGATCACCGAAGGGTCGAGTCGTTGGCCGGGCTGGCCTGGTCCCCCCAGTGCGGCTTCGTCCCAAGTTGCGGAAAATTACATCATCATCGATCTATTCGCCAAGGCCTGCTCAGGCGAATTCAGCCCGAAAGAATCCATCGCCAACACTGTGACGCAACTCAAACGATTCTATAAGTAAGCTACAGGGAGACCGGGAGCCCGCGAGACACGGTATCAGGGTGATAAAGCAAAGCCTTACAAGTCTTCTCGCTTGCAAGCATTGGTCTCCCGATCTCCTTGCCTCCCAGTCTCCTAGTTTTATATGGCTATTACTCAACAAAATTCAGTGCTCGTCCCGGTTGCGCCAAAGCCCAAGGTATTGGAACGTTTCGATCAGTGGCTGAACCAAGAGCGCACGCTAGGTTATGTGCTGCTCGTCCCTGCGCTCATCCTTCTAGCCGTTTTCGTTGCCTACCCATTCGCTTTTGGCGTTTACATAGCGCACACCGACGCACGCATCGGCAATCCTGGGCAGTCTGTTGGCTTTGATAACTTCATCGCCCTCGCTTCGGATGGAATCTTCCGGCAAACTGTCTTTAATTCATTTCTTTACACAATCGTCACTACTATTTTCAAGCTCATTCTTGGTATGGGCATGGCGCTGCTCCTAAATCAAGCGTTCCCGCTAAAGCGATTTGTACGGGCGGCCGTACTCCTTCCCTGGATTGTCCCGACCGTTCTGAGCACCCTCGCCTGGCTCTGGATGTTTGACTCTACTTATAGTGTCATCAACTGGATTCTTAAAACCTACTTGAACATTCAAGGTCCAGTATGGCTGAGCGACCGCCTAGATTTGAGACTTGGCGGGTTGTCTCTGGTCAAGACCACCTGGCCTATGATATCTATCATCCTGATCAACGTTTGGCGCGGCATCCCGTTCTACGGCATAAGTTTGCTCGCCGGCATGCAATCCATTCCACAGGAGTTATACGAGGCCGCCATTGTGGACGGTGCGAACGCGTGGAACCGCTTTTGGCGCATTACGCTTCCGCTCTTGCGTCACGTTGTCACGATCGTACTACTGCTTTCGACGATTCTCACCTTGGCTGATTTCCAGATCGTGTATGTTTTGACACGCGGTGGCCCTGCAAATTCAACTCACCTTTTTTCGACTTATGCTTTTCAGCTGGCAGTTCCGAGCACCGAACTTGGCATGGGTGCGGCGGTCTCTATGTATATGTTCCCGGTTCTGGCGATTATCGTCTTCTTCACCCTGCTTTCGCTCCGAAGAGAGGAATAATGCGCGCCAAACCTCGTGCAATGGCATTGCGGTTTGCCACCAGCTACATTCCCATTGTTCTCATGATAGGGTTGACGTTGTTTCCTTTTTACTGGATGCTCATCACATCCCTGAAATCCGATGCAGAGTTATACAATCTTCAGAGTAATCCTCTCGTCGTCCTCCAGCCGGTCTTGACCCAGTATCAAAGACTGTTGAGCGATACGCTCTTCCCGCGCTGGATTACGAATACGCTTGTCGTCTCCCTCGCTTCGACAGCCATATCGCTCGTCTGCTCCGCGTTGGCAGGTTATTCGATAGCGCGGCTTCGATACCGGGGCGCGGCGGCAATTGGCTGGGCAATTTTCGTCACGTATCTGGTGCCGCCTACATTGTTATTTTTGCCTTTGTTGACCGTCGTCAGCACGCTTCGATTGACCAATACGCTCGCTTCGCTAGTCTTGGTCTATCCGACATTCTTGGTTCCGTTCGGGACGTGGATGCTGATTGGCTATTTCAAGTCTATCCCGCACGAATTGGAAGAGTCCGCTCTTGTGGATGGAGCAACGCGCCTGCAAGCGATGATACGTATCGTCTTGCCGCTCGCCCTTCCCGGACTGCTATCGGTTGGCATATTTTCGTTCACGCTCTCGTGGAATGAATTTATCTATGCGCTCGTGTTCCTCTCGGACGCGAGTATCAAAACGATTCCTGTTGGAGTTACATCCGAGCTTATCCGCGGCGATTCATTCTTCTGGGGAGAGTTAATGGCTGGTGCACTCCTCGGCTCGGTCCCGGTCGCGCTCATCTATTCCTTCTTTGTCGAGTATTTCGTCGCAGGGTTGACCGCCGGTGCGGTGAAAGGATAGGTACACCTTACAAAAAGGATATGGACAAACAACACCTCGTTCGTGAATTTGAAGCACTCCTCGGATCGCGCTCCGTACTGCATGATCCGCAAGACCTTGCTCTCTACGAATACGACGGTTCCATCGAGCGTGGCCGGCCCGACCTGGTGGTCTTTCCGCGAACGACCGAGCATGTCAGCGAAATTGTGAAAATCGCCTACCGGGAGGAAATCCCGTTTCAACCACGCGGTGCAGGTACCGGCCTTTCCGGGGGCACAGTGGCCGACCAAGGCGGGATTACCATCGCAATGAGTCGGATGAAAAAGATCGAGATTGACGCCCCGAACCTGCGCGCCATTGTTCAGCCCGGGGTCGTGAACCACGATCTCTCGATCGCGGCTGCCCCATACGGTCTCTATTTTGTCCCTGACCCCTCTTCGCAGAAAGCATGCACCATCGGCGGCAACGTTGCGGAGAATGCAGGCGGACCACACTGCCTGGCGTACGGCGTGACGACAAATCATGTCCTTGGCCTCCAGGTCGTTTTGCCGAACGGCGAGATTATTGAAACCGGAGGTGCGTCGCTCGATTTCCCGGGGTATGATCTCACCGGCTTTTTCGTCGGGTCAGAAGGGACGCTTGGTATCGTGACAAGCATCATCGTCCGCCTTGTCCCTCTGCCCGAGGCCGTGCGCACACTCCTAGCCGTTTTCCCTAACGTCGAGACCGCGTCGAATGCCGTCTCTGCCGTTATCGCCGCAGGGAACGTGCCGGCCGCGATGGAGATGATGGACAATACTGCGATCCAGGCAGTCGAAGCAGCTAAACACGCCGGCTATCCCCTGGATGCAGGCGCCGTATTATTGATCGATGTCGAAGGCGTGAGAGAAGGATTGCAAGAGCGCGTCGATCAGATTTCGGGAATCTGCCGTACGAACGGCGCATACGAGATTCGCATTCCGCAATCGGCCGAAGAGCGGGAGAAACTCTGGTCGGGACGGAAGGGTGCCTTCGGCGCTATGGGTCGCCTCGCGCCCAGTTATTACGTGCAGGATGGTGTCGTTCCACGCACACAAGTGCCCGCGCTCCTTCGCAAAATTGGAGAAATTTCGGCCAAGTACAGCGTCAGGATCGCAAATGTATTTCACGCGGGGGATGGCAATTTGCATCCGCTTATCCTGTTCGACGAGCGGGACGAGACGCTCACCGAGCGCGTGGTGCAAGCCGGAAATGAAATCATTGCAGAGTGCATCAAGGCAGGTGGATCGATCACGGGCGAGCATGGGGTTGGAATCGAAAAACGTGATCTGATGGCATTAATGTACACACCGGTAGACCTTCAGGTAATGGAACGACTCAAATTGGTTTTCAATCCCAACCAACTGTTGAACCCTTGCAAGTTGCTACCCGCGACTAAATCGTGCATCGAATTATCCACACGCCGCCGAGCGGCAATGAAAAAGCCTTTGACCACCGGTACACCCGAGTTGAACCGGTTGGCAGGGTTGCCGATCCCGTAACTAACAACCTGAGGACAAGTATGGTGAACGAACCCGGCATGCTTGCCATTGACGGCCAAATTCCGGATCAGCTCCTTGTTCCGGACAATGCTGATCAAGTCGCCGGAATCCTAAAGGGGGCTTCGGGCGCCCACTTGGCCGTTGTCGCCCTCGGCGGTGGGACGAAGCTCGAATTGGGCGCGCCGCTCGAACACGCCAGCCTGGTGGTTTCGCTCAAGAATCTGAACCGTGTTCTCGATTATCAGCCCGCCAACCTGACCGTCCGGGCGGAAGCCGGGCTTACTCTCGCCGCGTTAAATCAAATCCTTGCGACAGAAGGCCAGTACCTGCCCCTAGATCCTCCCTGCCCTGCTCGCGCGACCTTGGGTGGAATATTAGCGGCGAATGCAAGCGGACCGCAGCGAGTGCGTTACGGGACTGCCCGTGACTTGTTGATTGGTATCCGTGTCGCTCTCGCGGATGGGCAAATCGTTCGCGGTGGTGGACAGGTAGTAAAAAATGTCGCGGGCTATGATCTACCCAAGCTCTTTGTCGGCTCGCTCGGTACACTCGGCATCATCGTCGAAGCAACTTTCAAATTGGCGCCCCT
This sequence comes from Acidobacteriota bacterium, assembly GCA_050257995.1. Lineage (GTDB taxonomy): Bacteria > Chloroflexota > Anaerolineae > UBA4142 > UBA4142 > JBLMXX01. Next base: position 5,323 of record JBLMXX010000120.1, read on the forward strand.
GCCGAAAAAGACCGGAACGCTCCTGGCAAGTTTCCGTGAACTGGAACATACTTGCAGAGTAGCATCTCGCGTGCTGACGAGCCCCCTTTTGCCATTGAGCATTGAATTTTTGAACCCAGAGGCGAGCACTAAATTTGGCATGGGTAACCATCCGATTTTGGCAATCAGGTTTGGCGGGATCGACAGCGAAGTTCAGCGGCAGTTGAGCGACGTGAACCGATGGTCGCGTGAAGGCGATAGCCTTGGGGTCGAGATAATGAAAAATGACACCGCGTTTTGGGACCGAGTGCGTGATTTCCCCGCGGAGAACCGAGTTGTCGTCAAGGTCGGCGTGTTACCGTCCCGTATCGGCGAGACAGGACAAGCAGCAGAAGAGATTGCTCGACGGAATGGCTTGTCTTGCTCTTTCTGCGCCCACGCGGTCGGGATATTGTTCATAGCCCTGGAAGGCGAGGATTCCAGAATTGCTAAAGTCATCGGCGAAATCGGGCAAGTAGCCATTGCCATGCGCGGGCACTTTATGATCCAGAGCGCGCCGCGTGCACTGCGAGAGTCTACGGACGTTTTCGGGCCACGGCGGGACGATTGGGTGTATATGCGAAAAATAAAGCACGAATTGGACCCAAACTCAATCTTGAATCCAGGACGACTTGAAGTTGGTTAGATTATGGTAAATGAGACAGGATTGGCAAACAATTTCAAATTCCCTGATCCGCCGGAGGTGGCGGAAATTCTGAAATGCACTCATTGCGGACTGTGTCTCAATCAGTGCCCGACCTACCGGGTGCTCGAATGGGAAATGGACTCGCCGCGAGGTCGCATCCGACTGATGAGGGGCGTTACGGAGGGCCTATTTGAATTGACGCCCGCATTCGCCGAACATATGGACGTGTGCCTGGCATGTCGGGCATGCCAGACCGCGTGCCCGGCGAGTTTGAATTTTGGGCAAATGGTCGAAGCTGCGCGCGCTCAGGCAGTGCAAACTCTTCCACAAAAGTCACTGCCACGCTTGTTGCGTTGGCTTGTTATTGGACAGCTATTCCCCTATCCCGCCCGTGTCACTGCCGTCGCATCGCTCCTCCGCTTCTACCAGCGAAGTGGACTTGAAGGGCTCGCCCACGTACTGCATCTTGTCCCGCCCCGCCTCCGCGACATGGAAACACTCTTGCCTAGATTGCCAGATAAGGACTTTATCGTGGGGAGGGTAGTACCGCCGCGTTCACGCCATAACGGAAAAAACAGGGGCCGGGTGGCTCTCCTGTCCGGATGTGTCATGGGCACTGTATATGCGGAGACGAACGCTGCCACCGTTCGCATACTGGCGCGAAATGGGTACGAAGTAGTAATCCCGAAACGTCAAACTTGTTGTGGCGCGCTCGCCATCCACGCGGGTGAACGAAATATCGCCAAAGAAATGGCAAAGCGCAACATCGACGCGTTCCTTGAGGCTGATTCCACCAGTGGTGGACTACCTGCCGCGATTATCGTTAACGCCGCAGGCTGTGGGGTCGCGCTGAAAGAATACAAGGACCTGCTAAAGGAGGATCCTGCATATGCCGCCAAGGCGCGGCATTTTAGCGAGCTGATTAAAGATGCTACCGAATTCCTTGCCGCGCCCGACATTGAAAAGCCAACCCGCGAAATCCGCGCGCGAGTGACCTACCAGGACCCCTGCCACCTTGCCCATGGCCAAGGCATTCGGTCTCAACCGCGAGCACTCCTTAACCTCATACCGGGCTTGCAGCTGGTAGAGATGCGCGACTCTGATCGCTGTTGCGGGAGTGCGGGCATCTACAATGTCACCCACCCTGACCTCTCGACGCAAATCCTCGATGAGAAAATGGTCAATATAACCTCCACCCAACCAGATAT
>JBLMXX010000121.1:0-4635 GCA_050257995.1 Acidobacteriota bacterium
CGGCAACCGGCAATTTCAGATCCTCAGTTACGGGGTTTCCCCGACATCATAGTACGCGAAGGAGAAACGATGGCACTCACCGACTATTTAAAGTTCGCGCCGCGCATCCTTTACAAAAAGGGCGCGTCGCCACTCTATTTCGTCCTCTTTATCACCAAGAACTGCAACGCGCGCTGTGGGCACTGCCTCCTGGGTTCGCACGAGCGGCATACCGGCGAGTTGACGATTGACGAAATCGAAAAGGTCAGCGCGTCGATGGACGACATGATCTTTTTCACGCCGACCGGCGGTGAGCCGTTCCTCCGCAAAGACCTTCCGGAGATCGTCAAGATCTTCCATAAGAATAACCATGCGCCGAATGTCGGCATTCCGACGAATGGCTCGCTGACCAGCCGCGTCGTCGACGGCGCGCGCGAGATGCTGGACGCGTGCCCCGATATGGACCTGCACATCGACATCTCCATCGACGGCGTCGAAGAAGACCACGATCGTTTTCGCGGTTTCAAGGGCTTGTTCGATCGCGCGATTCGCACCTACCGTGAACTGCGCGTGCTGGAAAAGCACTATCACAATTTCTCCGCCTGCATCCAGATCGCGGTCAGCGCGTACAATCACGACCGGCTCGACGAGATCTATGATTACCTGCGGACCTACGTCGGCGTGAATACCGTTTTCACGCTGCTCCTGCGCGGCGGGCCCAAAGACCCTGCCGCCAAGTTCACCCCGCCGATCGACCCCAAGGCGAACCAATTCGACATCGACAACTATTTGAACTTTCACTATCGCCTGGAGCATGACAATAAATCGCGCGAGCTCTCGGGGTATTACAAACTGCCCTTCGGGGATTTCATCAATGCCAAGCGCATCATTCGCCCAAAACTGATCACGCAGATGGTCAAGGAACGGCGGTTTGTGATTCCCTGCTATGCCGGTTCGCTCGGCGGCGCGATGTACGCCAACGGCGACGTGCTCGCGTGCGAATTGCTCGAGGAGAAAATCCTCGGCAACGTTCGGGATTACGACTATGATTTCCAAAAGATCTGGCACTCGCAAAAAGCCGACGAAGCGCGCGAGTGGATCAGCAAGACCAAGTGCTACTGCACGTACGAGTGCTTTTTGACGGTGAACATCCTGTTCAACCCGCTGATGTATCCGGTCATCCTGAAAGAGTGGGCGTCTTTAAAGTGGGCCCAACTGCGCCACGGCTTGTCTCCCGAAGTGATGCAGTCCGCGCCGCGGGTGGCCGAGAGCTATCGGATCGAAATCTAAGGTCTCTATGTACAAAAATCAGCACATCTCGCTCGTCCTGCCGTGTTACAATGAAGAAAACGGCTTGCGCGAAGTGTTTCGTGACTTGCCGTCCTGCATGGATGAAGTCATTGTCGTCGACAACAATTCGACCGACAAGACATCGCAAGTCGCGCGCGACCTGGGCGCGACCGTCGTGCTTGAAAAGAAACAGGGGTACGGCGCCGCCTACAAGACCGGGCTGCGCCGCGCCACCGGGGATATCATCGTCACGATGGACGGCGACGGCACCTACCCGCGCAACTTTATCCCCATCCTGCTGGACGTCATGATCGACGAGGGCTTTGATTTTATCACGTGCGACCGGACGGGGCATAAGGACAAACCGAGCAACTGGCTGCGCGTCTTTGGGAACGATGTGCTGAATTTCTTCATCTGGCTCCTGTTCTGGTTCCGGGTGCGCGATTCCCAGTCCGGGATGTGGGTCTTTCGGCGCTGTGTCCTGGAACACCTGAACCTGACGAGCGATGGCATGGCTTTCTCTGAAGAGATCAAGCTGGAGGCCATGTCCAAGAAAAAGCTGATTCGTTCCAAGGAACTCCCCATCTACTATAAAGAGCGGCACGGGGTGAGCAAGCTGCGCATATGGCGTGATGGTTTCTATAATCTGTTTTTCCTGTTCCGGAAACGGTTCGGGATGCTGGGCACCGCGCCGCCATTGTTCGAGGCGCGCGAGCGGAATTTGCAAAAAGAACCAAACGCGTAGAAAATGAGCGGGCAGAGCGAATGCCCGCTCTATCTTGTTTTGCGCTAAACCCAACGTGAATTCGAACCGTCCTCTCGCTATACTCTTAATCACTTTTCTGGCACTCGCCGTTTTCTATTCAGTGATCATTCCCCTGTTCGAGGGTCCCGACGAAGACGATCACTTTCGGTATGCCAAATTCCTCGCGGACCGCCGGGCGCTTCCGGTGCAGGAATTTGTGGCAGGCGGCGGCGAAGCCGGACATCAGGGATGGCAGCCGCCGCTGTATTACGCGCTGGCGGCGGTTTTGATTTCTCCGCTGGACACCTCGGACTATGCCGAACACCTGTGGCGTAACCTCTCCGTGACCTTCGTCGGCGACCCGTCCTGCTGTGGACGCAATATCTATTTCCATACCGGCTCCGAGGCCTGGCCGTTTACGAGCACCACGCTTGCCGTTCATCTGGCGCGTTTGTTGTCGGTCCTCTTTGGCGGTGTGACCGTTTGGGCGACGTACCGGCTGGCAAAAATAATTTTGGAGGGGGTGCGGGTTTCTACTTCAGCCCCATTGCTTCCACTGGCAGCGGCGGCGCTCGTCGCCTTCAACCCCAGTTTTCTGTTCGCCAGCGCGCTCGTCTCCAACGATGCCCTGCTTGCGGCACTCTCGTCTCTCGTCCTTCTCCTATGGGTCCAATTGTTGTGTCGGAGGGTGTTGACGGATTTCCACTCCGTCGGAATTCTGGCATTCCTGCTTGCGCTGGCTGTCCTGACCAAGACCACGGCGCTCGGTTTGATCCCCTTTTCGATGCTGGTCGTGGCAATCGCCGCATGGCGCCAGGGCAGCCGCATCTTCGCCGTCGCCGGGAATGTCCTCCTGCTGGTGCTCGTCGCCGTGCTCACAGGCGCGTGGTTCGCGCGCAACCAGATTTTATATGGCGACCCCCTCGCCTATCGCTTGATGACGACCTCCGCTATTTTTCCCCGTTCCGGTCCACTCACGCCCGCCGAACTATTCCAGATCTCGCTTCCGTGGCTCTGGCAGACCTTTTGGGGCGGACCCACCCCGGGCGATATGGCGCCGGGCATACTCGTGTTGTTGGCGGTGCTGACCCTGCTCGCGGCACTGGGCGTGATTCTGTTCGCGGTCCGTAATTTCAAGAGCACTCTTCTCCTTCCAGTCCTTATCCTGGCAGGATGGCTTGGGTTTATCCTGGCGGCCCAGATCCAGTTCATCCGGACCACGGTTGGCGCCGACCAGGGGCGCTATCTCTTTCCCGCCCTCCCGGCGTTTGCGCTGTTTTTCGCCCTCGGATGGATAGAGTTGAGCCGGACTGTCCCCCTGAAATTTTCGCCCCGCCTGGCGCGGCTCTTGCCTCTGGCACTGATCCTCGCGATTTTTCTCTTTGCGCTGGGGGTCCCCTTTGCCTACACCCTGCCCGCGTACGCGCGCCCCGCGGCTCCTTCAGCCGATGAACTTGCGCGGATTCCACAACCGCTCGCGGTCACGTTTAACAACCAGGTTCTGCTGATGGGCTATGATCTCGACCGGCGGTCCGTCAAGCCGGGCGATACCCTCCTGGCGACGTTGTACTGGCGCTCTCTCGCGCCGGCATCGCAATCCTATCGCGTGTTCGTTCATTTGGTCGGTCAGGATGATACAAGCGCGGGCGGAGTAGATGTGATCCCTGCGCGGGGCGCGTTCCCGACCGTCTACTGGACACCGGGTGATGTCGTGCGCGATGTCGTACGAATCCCAATTGCGTTGAATGCCCGACCGGGCAAATACGCGATGGAGGTTGGTCTGTACCCGGCGGAAAAGATCGGCGATCGCTTGCCCGTTAGTGAGACGGGTGAAGACCGCGTCGTCCTCGACTCGATCAAAGTCGGAGCAAGGCAGCCGGTCACGTATGTGCCGCAGACACCCCTGGACGCGAATTTCTCCGGCAAGGCGACTCTCATCGGCTACAATGCCGGACTCGGTCCCGGCAGTCTCACATTGACACTTTTCTGGCAGAGCACCGGCCGGTTTGATCGCGATTACACCGTCTTTATCCATGTCCTGGATGACAATGGAAACATCGTCGGGCAGGTTGACCGGCAGCCGCAAGGAGGCAATTATCCAACCACGCTGTGGGATGTCGGCGAACAGATTCGCGACGACTATGTCGTGCCGTTAAATGCTTCGCTGTCGAATTACCGGGTCGAACTGGGGATGTACCGGCAGGATACATCCGAACGACTGGCGGTGAGCACCAGATCAGGTGGAGGCGACCATCTAGAGTTTAATTTGCCGGGAGCGGTCCGGTGAGCCACCATTACAAGAGCGAAGGCAGGTTATGGAACCAAGTTCTGCTTGACCATCGCGAAATTGCTGTCGTCCTCGTCCTTTTTATCCTGTTGGGAGGGGCGTACAGCATCGCCACCCCGCTGTTCGAAGCCCCGGACGAGCAGTGGCATTTTGCCTTCGTCCAATACGTGGCGACCGGGCGCGGCCTGCCGGTTCAGACGGTGGACCAGCCCACCCATCTCGCGCGGCAAGAGGGAAGCCAACCGCCGCTGTACTATCTGCTCGCCGCCGGCGCTACCTTTTGGATCGATACCTCCGATTACCCCGGCATCATTTGGGAAAATCCGCATTATGG
>JBLMXX010000122.1:0-24281 GCA_050257995.1 Acidobacteriota bacterium
TCGCCCAGCCCCATGCCCATGATGGCCGAAGTCGGCGAAAGCATCTCCTGCATCCCGGGACCTCCGCGCGGACCTTCATAACGGACGACGACCACCTCGCCTGCCTTGACCTCGCCCGCGAGAATGCCGCGCATCGAGTCTTCTTCCGACTCAAAGATATGCGCCGGTCCTCGGAACCTCTGCATCTCTTCACCCACTCCACCCGTCTTGACCACGGCGCCATCCGGCGCAAGATTTCCGAAGAGGATTGCCAGCCCGCCGGTCGCGCGATGTGGGTTCTCGAGAGGCCGAATCACGTTAGGGTCAAGCACGCGGGCTGAGGCTAGGTTGGCTCTCAAGGATTGTCCGGTAACGGTTATTCGGTCGAGGTGAAGGGTATTTCCATTCGAGGAGATTTCGGAGAGGATCGCAGGTACGCCGCCGGCGCGATGCACATCTTCCATATGCCACTTGCCGGCGGGGGATACTTTGCACACATGCGGCACCTTGGCAGCCACACGATTGATGCGCTCCAGCGGGTATTCGATGCCCGCCTCGTGCGCGATCGCTATGGTGTGCAGGACCGTGTTGGTCGAGCCTCCCATCGCCATATCCAGCGCAAACGCGTCGTCGATCGCTTCGGCGGTCACGATCTTGCGCGGGGTGAGGTCCATTTCGACCAGTTTCAGGATCTGCGCGGCAGCTGACTGCGCCAGGTTTTTTCGTTCCTCTGTCTGCGCCAGCGCCGAGCCGTTGTATGGGAGAGCAATGCCGAGCGCTTCCATCAGGCAGTTCATCGAGTTCGCCGTAAACAGCCCCGAACACGAGCCGCAGGACGGACAAGCGAAATCCTCCAGAACCTTGAGCTCGCCGGCGTCGATCTTGCCTGCCTGATACGCGCCCACGCCCTCAAAGACGCTGATGAGGTCAATCACCTTGCCTTCCGGCGTCCGCCCTGCCGGCATGGGTCCACCGGAGACAAAGATGGCAGGGATATCGAGGCGCATGGCCGCCATGAGCATGCCCGGCACGATCTTGTCACAATTCGGGATGCACACCATGCCGTCGAAACAGTGAGCCGAGATCATCGTCTCGACGCAGTCCGCAATCAGTTCACGCGACGGGAGCGAGAACTTCATGCCCGCGTGCCCCATCGCAATACCATCGTCCACGCCAATGGTATTGAATTCAAACGGGACACCGCCGGCCTCGCGCACGGCTTGCTTGACTTGTGCCCCGAACTGGCTCAGGTGCGCGTGTCCTGGCACAATGTCTACGTATGAGTTGACGACGGCGATGAAGGGCTTGGCGAAATCCGCGTCGCGTACGCCCACCGCCTTAAGCAGACTGCGGTGCGGTGCGCGTTCAAAGCCGCGCTTGATCTGATCGGAGCGCATGTCAGTCATTGTAGCATTCGCTGAGACGCTGGCGCAGCCACTCGCCGCACTCTTCGTCCGCGTCCGTCTGGCACGGGTTGTCGGCGAAATCGTAGCGGTTCGCGACGCCCTGCTGAGCGTCCGACTCGGCGACAATGTACTCTAGCTTCCCCCAGCGAGAATGGGGCTCTTGGGGCTGGAACATTCTGGACTCCTTATCGATAAATAAAAACCGCCTGAGTGGGTCCAGGCGGTTTTTTGGTCTTTTTTACTCTCTTTATCTCGACCGGCGTCGAGTGCGTATCTCGACTTTCGCCCAAACCCGATTACGCCTGTTGCTAAGGATGAGGCCAACAAGCGCAATAAGGACGACGATAATCGAGAAACTGGCAGAAATTAACATGATTGGGTACTTGCCCCTTTTATGATCAAAAACAAGTATAACATTGGTGAAGATAAGTGTCTACGGTCAACTCGCAAGAAACCAGCGGGGGTGTATTTGTGCAATCTGCCCAAGTGGGGCGTTTGAATCGGCGCCCGAGAATGGGCCTTTCATTAAACGCACCTACTCATCGCGTGCCGTCAGTAGGCGGTGAGCACGGAGGGCCAGTTGAATGCTGAGCCGTGTCTCCGGATTATCAAGGTCCAGCCCGCTTATCTCTTTGATGCGCTCCATACGGTAGAGGAGTGTATTCCGGTGAACAAAGAGGGCTTCGGCAGTCTGGCTGAGATTCCCTTTGTGAGCAAAATAAGCGATGAGAGTCTCGACCAAATCAGTCCCCTGTGCCCTGTCATACTCTATCAGCGGTCCGATGATTTCGTTGCAAAAAGTAACCAATTCCGGGCTGTACTCCAACTGGAATAGGAGGCGATAAACGTTCAATTCGCCGAAATAAAGTGGGTTGGGTTCCGCAAGACGGCGCGCCATGAAAAGAGCCTGTCGCGCCTCGCGATAGGAATCCCGCAATCCGATGAGCGCGTCCACTGGGCGCCCGATGCCAATGGCAAGGGGATCTTTGGGAAATTCAGCGGCGGCTTGCCGCCGGATGCTGTCGGCAGCCCGCCGCGCCGTCTCAATCCCTTGACGCGGCTCCAGCCGATTAAAAATAACGACCTCGGCTTCGCGCGCCTGCACCAGCGCGGCGTGCTCGAACGTATGCGCCAGCCCGTGAACAAGCGTCTCAAGTCGCCTATTAGATGGATGTTCCTTCTTTGCCCATTCGACGACAATAGAAGCATGCCGTCCGTCGGGATCGTATTTGTTGCGGCGCGCCCATTGTGCCGCTTCGAGCGGAGTAACCGTCGCCGACAACACGGCGTCTACAAAGGAACCGCGCACGCGCTTTTCCGCTTCGCTGACAGCCTTTGCCTTTGCCATTTCCAGCGCACAGGCAGCGGCGCTTCGTTCTGCGACGCTCCGGTCAAACGGGGCAAGTGCACTTGCATCGGCAAGCAGCGAAAAGAAACCGCGTGCCATTCCCTTGGAAATTATGGGAGCAACCACGCGGACAAGGTTTTCAGCGGGAAGCGCCTGCTCCAAGATTACTTCACGCTGGGCTGCGCGCCGCCGGTCCCGCAAATCTTCCGGCAGATTCGCCGGGTCCGCGATCCAAGCCTCAATCGCCTCACGCCGAGACGCCATCTCGGGTGGATACCAACTCGCCAGAATTGCAGAGCGCTTGTCCTGAATGATGACCGGCTTGCCTGTCGTCCTGCCGATCAGCGCTGCCATCGGGTCCAATCCGGCATTCTCGCCGGAGAGAACCGTGAGCTGCTGGTACAGCTGCGAGGCGCGCTGTTCCATGCCCGCAGCGTTTTCCATTAGGAGAGAGAGCGCAATTCTTTCGACACGACGAATGTTAATAGACCTCGGGAGTGCCAGCAGGGGCTCGTTGGCTCTTTCGGCCTGGTCGATCAGAGCCGGCGACGGATCGCCAAACATGGCAAGAGCCACAATTCCCTTTTGCGCATAATGGACAATACGCAAGACCAAGTCATCCGGGTACGGAGGGAGCAAAAAGACAAAATCTCCTGAAGTCAGCCGCGGCGCGTCGTCGGCGGCGGCGACTGACGTCACCCAGGTGACCGGACGGCTCAGCGACCGCTCGCACGTAAGCACGCGCGTCTCGGTGGGCAAGGCGAGCGAAACCAATTCACGAACGGTTATCGACTTGGTATCCGGCATAGGTACGCCATAACAAAAAACCCACCGGCCTTTTGGCGGTGGGCACTGCAATGTACCCCGAATCTAATCATTATCACAATTCAATTATACTAGGATTTATGCACACGTCAAAAGAGAATGAGCCAATGGGGCAATGAGCCAATGAGCCAGTGAACCAATGAGACAATGGGACGAGAGAGACACGAGTGAGGGTTAGATGAGCGATGGGCGCACGTGGCGAACCACCTCCAGCGAAGACAGCGCCTGCTCCACCGTCAACTCGAAAATGATGGGACCTTTAAAGTTCGCTTCCTGAAGCCGGTCGAGCAAGCGTCCCAGGTCCAAGTCGCCTTTCCCGAGCGGGCGGTGGTCCTTGCCGTACTCAATGGCATCCTGCGAGTGGGAGAGCGGGGCATCGTGCAGGTGGACCTCCGCCAGCCGCGGAAGACAGCGCTCCAGTGCATCAAACAAATCCACCGCACCGGCGAAACCAGAAAGAACGTGTCCGGTGTCAAAGCAAATGGATAGATCGAGCATCTCGGCAAGGGCGAGCGTCATCTTGAGGGGGAACTCTATTGTCTCGATGGCGAGGGCGCGGCTGGGAATGCCGGTTTCGGCGAGGATCTTGCGCACACTGTCCAGCGCGCCGAGCTGGAACTGCTGAAGGATTATGGTGCGCGCCGTCTCTGCAAAAGGCATACGAAAAAACTCGGCCGCCAGCGCGCCATAGGCGTGCAGAACATAGACCTCCGGTTGGAGCGGTTGGGTTGCCCGGATAATATCGCTGACCGCGCGCACCGAGCCCTGCCGCACTGCCGCAAGGGGCGTTGAAGGCTCGACGGACCACAAAGGCAGGTGAACGGTATAGGAGATGCCTTGCTCTTTCTTGAGCGCCGCCAGCCGCTCGATTGCCGCGGCGTCAAATGCGCGGCCGAAGAACATTGCCAAGTCTCCGCCAAGCTCGATCAGGTGAAAGCCCTTGGACGCCAGTTCACGCGCGAGGTCCGCGTGATCAAACGCAGAAATGTAAGCCGTCACACTTCCCGCCACCATTCCAGCCGGGATGAGATACTGCACCTGCATTCCCATAATCCCGAAACGCATACTTATTTGCCTCCTGCTGCGACGCTAATACCCGTAGGAGAGTGCTCGAGCTCCTCGAGTCCGCAACCCTGCTCAATCAACTCTTTGAATCTCGCCGTGAATCGTGCCGCCGGGGCACCGTCGACAATGTCGTGATCGAAACAAACCGTTACATGTAAGTATTCACGGATCTCGATTTTCCCATCCACGACACCCGGTTTTTCTGCAATCCCACCCAGAGCAATATCGAGCGTGTGAATCCCAAAGGGTATCGCCCAGCCGATGCCATTACCGAACATTCCGACGGAGGACATTCCCACCGTGCCCAAACTTGTCTTTAACCAATGTGGCTGTTTGAAAACGGCCCAATAGAAGATATCGCGGGCGAATTGGGGGAGGAGGGCAAAGTACCGGATCCCATATCCGTGCGTGCTTTGGGGATCGGACTGCGCGGAGCGAATCGACCGGTGGATCTCCAATAAGGTCTTTTTATTCGCCGCGCGGATGAAAAGTGGCATCACGGCTTTGCGTCCATCCATCTCGATTTCGACCATGGTGTTGACGTCGACTTGGTCAAAGACGACAAGTTGATTGCGCCAGTTGCGAAGCGCCTGCACAGACCGGTCGAAATCGACGGCTTGAGCAAGGCAGTAAATGACGAAGGCAGTGAAAGAAAGCGATTCTCCCGTCCGTGCCCTGTAGTCGTGGAGATATCGCCGCGGGTTGGTGACATCCACAGCGAGCAGGCCATAGATGGTGTGCTTTTTCGACGCGAGGCGACCGCCATCCACGATCACCTGCCGTTCGCGGGAAAATGGCATCACCGTAAAAGCCGGTTGTTGGTCTGCCATAAACGTCGCTCCTCTCTATCTTGCGTTTTCTCGAATTGAGAGAAATGATGCAAAGTCCGGAGATCGAAATTATTGTATCGTGATTAGGGAGCAATGTCAAAGTGCGCGATAGGGCATTGCGCAAACGTCCAAGCCATGCTAGAATGCGCTTACCAACATCAAACACGCGTACGCGTTCCTCGCGTACAGATTCTGGGAACCGACGGTCATGAGGGCCGGCGTTGTCGTTCGGAGATTCCGAATGGCGCCGCCGGCTCTTGCGTTCCCAAACCATTCAGGAGGTTTCAGCATGGAACACAAACTACCCCCGCTGCCGTATGCCAAGGAGGCGCTCGCCCCCCACATCTCCGCCGAGACGCTCGAGTTCCATTACGGCAAGCACCACGCCACTTACGTCGCCAATTTGAACAAGCTCATTCCGGGGACCGAATTCGAGAACATGACCCTGGAAGAGATCGTCAAAAAAGCCTCGGGCGGTATCTTTAACAACGCCGCGCAAATCTGGAACCACACCTTTTACTGGAATTCACTTTCACCGACCGGCGGAGGCGAACCGTCCGGCGCGCTGGCCGATGCGATCAACAAGCAGTTCGGGTCATTTGCGCAATTCAAGGAGAAATTCGCCAACACGGCGGTCACCACGTTCGGCTCCGGGTGGGCGTGGCTCATCAAGAACGGGGACGGCAGCCTCGCCATCGAGAGTACCAGCAACGCGGGCACTCCGCTCAAGGAGGGCAAGCAAGCACTCCTGACGTGTGACGTCTGGGAGCATGCCTACTATATCGATTACCGCAATGCCCGCGCCGCGTACGTCGAAGCGTTCTGGAAAATTGTCAACTGGAAATTCGCAGCGGAGAATTTCAAATAGGAATAGAGATCGCGCCTGGGAATCCCAGGCGCGATCCTTTTGTATTCGCTTCTCTGCCACACAGCAGAGTGCATCGATTGATCGGCGTAGAGCCCGATCAGACTCTGGCGCGTCCGGGGGCTACCGCCCGCAGGATCGCAACCAGGATAACGGCACCGATGAAAGCGACGACGACGCTGAGCAGGTTAAATCCGCTCATGGCATCGACGCCGAAGACTGCCGAGGCCAAAAAGCCGCCGATCAGCCCGCCGATGATACCGATGATGATATCGCCGATGACGCCATAGCCGCTGCCGCGCATCACCTGCCCGGCCAACCAGCCGGCAATCAAACCGACGATAATCCACGATAGGATACTCATGGTCGTATACTCCTTTGATTATGATCAGGTTCGCGAGAGCTACCCTCCGGCTCACACTCTTGCAACCGGATCTGCAACATTGGACCTTCCACTATAGATAACGTCAATTCGCAGAATTACATACGCCCAGTCCTCGATACCCCATTGAATTCCATGTCGTAGGGAAATCAAGAGGGGTGTCATAATTTTTATGACACCCCCCATACTACAGGCAGCCGGTGGAGCCGCTACTCGATCAAATGGTTCTCGATCGCGTAACGGGTAAGATCCACGTTGGATTGCAATTTCATCTTTTCGAAAATCCTGGCGCGATATGTGTTTACCGTGCTCAAACTGAGAGAGAGTTCTTCGGCAATCTCAGTACTCTTTTTCCCCGATGCAATCATGCACATCACCTGGTATTCCCGATCTGAGAGCATCTCGTGCAATGGCTTGTCCTTCCCTGCCTCTAACTCCGTTGCCAGTTGTTCTGCCAATGCGAGGCTCACGTACTTGCCGCCCGCCACGATCTTGCGAATGGCCTGGACTAACTCCTCGACCGCGCTCTCTTTGGTGATATACCCGGATGCGCCCGCCTTGAGCGCACGGATGGCAAAGCGGTGTTCCGGATGGACGCTCAAAATGAGGATCGGCAGGTGGGCGTTCTGCTGTTTCAGATTCTTGAGGGCATCCAAACCGCTTTCGCCTGGCATGGAAATATCCAGCAGAACAATGTCGACCGCGAGTTTTCCAAGTTGATCGTTGAGCTCCTGGACATTGCGCGCTTCCCCTGCCAGAGTCATGTCCGGCTCATTCTTGAGGATCTTTTTGAGTCCTTCGCGAATGAGAGCGTGGTCATCTGCGATCAGAACGTTTATCATCGGCCCCCTCCTCTGACGATCATTCGCCTACCCCATTGAACAAAAAATCAAACGGGGATGTAAACAGTCACAACCGTACCATGGCCGGGCAAGGCCTGGATTTCGACGTCTCCGCCAAAAGCGCGAGCGCGTTCGCGCATGCCCAGTATACCAAAAGTCTGCAGATTCGTCACCCCGTCGCGAGAAATTCCTCTCCCGTCATCCCGCACCTGCAAGACCAATTGTTGGTCTTCCTGCCTCAACGTAGCCAGGACTAGGTTAGCCTGAGCGTGCCGTGCGACATTCGTCAGGGTCTCTTGCAGGATACGGAACAGCGCGGTCGACCGCTCCGGGTCCAGCTCGAGTTCCTCTAGTTCGGAATCAAACCGGGATTCGATCTTGGTACGCGATTGAAATTCCTGAATCTGCCACTCCAGCGCCGAGACCAGATCCAGATGGTCCAGCACTTCCGGCCGCAATTCCCGGACTATATGGTGCATCGTTTGAATGGCATCGTCCACCAACCGGGTCGTCGAACCGATTTCCTCCTGAACGCCGTCGCCTGAGCTGCCCTCGACCAATTCCCGTCCCAGTAGCGATAGATTCATCTTGATCGCCGTCAACACTTGGCCGATCTCGTCGTGGATCTCGCGCGCGATCCGGATACGCTCTTCCTCGCGCGTGTTTTCCAAGTGACCGGAAAGGAGCCGCAGTTGATCGTTCACCCGCTTGCGTTCGGATATTTCGGCCTGCAATTTCTGGTTGGCGTTCTGAAGCTCGATGGTGCGGCTGACGACACGGTGTTCCAGTTCCTCGTTCAATTCGTGCGACTCGCGATAAAGGCGCGCATTGTCCATCGCCAGGGCAGCCCGCCGGGCAAGGTCTTGCGCCAGGACCAGGTCGTCAGTCCCAAAATGGCGGCGCGACTCGGATGACACGAAGATCATGGCACCGACTGTCCGCTGGCGCGCGATCAGGGGGACAATCATGGAAGAGTTCATGCCCACTTCCACAAGGAGTTTCAGGTGATTGACATCGCGCGCTGCCCTGGCAATCATCTCGTCACCGATAACCGAATAGATTTCCGGTTTCCCGGTCCGGATCACATTGTGTACGCCATAATTCGCATTCGGATCCGCTGGATAACGACGCAAGAGTTCATTGGCCAGTTCGATTTTGGCTGGATCCACATGTGCCAAAGCAACCCGTTTCAAAGCGCCGTCCTTGTCCATGATATCCACCGCACACCAATCGGCAATCTCCGGCACAATGATTTGTGCCACACTAGCCAACATCGTCTCGATATCCAGGGATGAACCCAGCACATCGCTTGCTTTAGCAAGAAACTGGGCGACCTTTTCTGCGCGCCTGCGCTCGGTAATGTCGCGTGCAATCTTGGAGACGCCGGCAATCTGTCCCTTGGCATCGCGGAGCAGAGCAACGCTGATGGAAACATCCAGCCGCCGTCCATCTTTCGTGAGACGCACCGTGTCAAAGTGATCGACGGGCTCGCCGTGTATGAGCCGCGCAATTATATCCTCGTATTCGTCTAGACGGTCGGGCGGATAAGTCAGAGTAATGGGCTTGCCGATAATCTCTTCCGCGGAATAGCCATACAGCCGCTCGGCGGCCGGGTTCCAAGTCAAGACGGTCCCATCCAGTCGCTGACTGATGATGGCATCCTCGCTCGACTCGACAATCGCCGCCAGGCGCGAAATATCCCGCTCCGTTTTTCGTTGCCTTGTAATATCTCGAAAGACCAGCACAACGCCGATGATGTTACCGTGCATGTCTCGAATCGGCGCGCCGCTGTCATCAATCGGGACTGACGTGCCATCCTTTGTCATCAGCATGCTGTGATTCGCAAGTCCCACGACGGCCTGATCGCGCATTACCCGTACAAATGGGCTTTCGACTGGTTTACGGCTCTCCTCATGGACGACTTGAAATACCTGTCCAAGGGGCTTGCCAGTGACCTCTTTCATTTTCCACCCGGTCAGCGCTTCGGCTACGGGATTCATAAACGTGATATTCCCTCTCATATCGGTTGAAATGACCGCATCGCCAATGCTGGAAAGAGTGACGCTCAACCATTCCCATTGATCGCGGATCTGTTTTTCGCTTGCTTTGCGCGTAATCGCCTCCGCCAACACATTGGAGACGGATTGGAGAAAGTTGACGTCATGCTGAGTGAATCGACGGCGCCGTGTTGAATAGACACCCAATACACCGAAAGGTCGCCCGATGCCCGTGATAATGACACTCATTCCACCGATGATTTTATCGTCGAAGAGGAGAGGCAGGCCGGAAAAACGATTGTCGGTGAGCAAGTTTTGCACGATGACGGGCTGTCTCGAGATGAGCGTAAAACCCTCCAGTGAATCGATGCCGGCACTGACGGTTGACTTGCCGATGAGACTCTCCTTCCAGCCATGCCCCGCCCTCAGCAACAATTCGTTTCTGTCTGGCAACAGTTCCAATACTTGGCAATATTCGACCTGGAGGGTCTCGGCAACCTGATGAGTGGTCTCGTCCAAGAGAGTGGAAAGGTTAAGACCCGCCAGCGCGCTTCGTCCCAGCCTGACTACTATCGAGTGCTGAAGCGCCTGGCTTCTCGCCATCTCTTTCGCGTTTTCTCGTTCAGCAGTGAGCCAGGCAATCACAAGTCCGGCCAAGATAAATAACCCCAACCGAACAAGATCATCCTGGTTCATTACTCCCGGAACTGAAACGGATGGATAGGAAAAATAGAGCTGCACAATGCTGCCGAGCAGAATGGCAAAAAGGCCTGCGCCAAAGCCGCCATAGCGTGCGCTTACCAAAACTGCAACGCCGAACAAGATAAGGTAGCCGCCAGTTCTCAATGGGGTAGCAAGGGTTAGCAAGGCGGCAATGAGAGTGGCAAGTAGGGCGATCCCAAAAGTCAATAGCCGTGGACGCCTGAGCGGTCTCATTTCTTCTCCCTACGAGAGGACTATCAAGAGCGTTACGCTGGACGCAATGAGATTAGGAAGGCAATGTCCAGCTGATGCGAAATAGCTTGAATGAAGCCAACCGATCTTGGCCTTTAGCAGAATTTGCTTAATTATAAGCAACAGTTGCACGCTTGTAAACAGGGTGGCTATCCGATGGCAGCGTCGCCCTCTTTCGGGACCGCGTCCGGAGCGATTCCAGACCGCTCTGCACACCTTGCTCCGCCTTTTTTATCAGGACAGAAATCCTACTTTTTGACGATGGCGTTTTCGGTTCTTTGCGGTATACTCTTCATGATTCCGTCGGAAAAGCATAATGGGTTTTTTGACGGTTTTCATAATCCGGGCTATTATTGAATAAACACAGAAGGAACATTCCGAAGTAATCCGGCGTCTAAGGAAAGAGCGGTATTGCCGCTCGGCAGCCAAGTGCCGACATGGGAGACGTACTCGAACCGGCTCCAGGTCGGGTGCCGGCACCACCAGGTGGTCGCGAGGGCCGAAGAGCGCAAGTACCGCTCCAGGCTCTTTTTTAATTTGCACGTTATTCGGGAACCGGTGCCCTAACAGCCGGAAAGGAGACGAAGATGTCTAAGCAATTCAAATGCGGCCTCGGGTTGGTCTTGGTCCTTTTCCTCGTCCTCCTCACCGCACCTGTCGCAGCAAGTCCGGCTCTCCAGACGAATGTCTGGTCAGGGGAATACTATAACAACACTACCCTCACCGGCTCGCCTGTCCTGTCGCGGGGCGATCCGAACTTGGACTTTTTCTGGCCAGAGAACGTCTCACCCGCGCCAGGGATCGTGAATACGAGCAACTATTCCGTCCGGTGGACTCGACTGATTAACTTTACCGGCAGCGGGAATTGGGTCTTTACGACCGTGAATGACGACGGCATGCGAGTTTGGGTGGACGACGTCATTACAATGGACGCCTGGTACGATCAGGGCCCCACGACCCACATTGGGACGATCTATCTCTCGGCTGGCTGGCATCTGGTGAAGGTAGAGTATTACAACAGGGGCCTCGCCGGCACAGCCAGAGTTTCCTGGTCTCTGGAAGGTTCTTTCTCAGATTGGAAAGGCGAATATTTTGACAACCAGTCGTTGAGCGGCACGCCGGTCGTGACGCGCAACGACGCGAACGTTAACTTTAATTGGGGTACCGGTTCGCCAGACCCGAGTATTCCCGCAGACCATTTTTCGGTCCGCTGGACACGCTCGCTCTACTTTGGGGGGGGCACGTGGCGGTTCACCACGGCATCGGACGATGGCGTGCGCCTGTGGATCGATGGGACGCTCTTGATCGACAAATGGTTCGACCAGTCCTACACCGCATACTCCGTCGACGTTTCGCTGGGCGCCGGCAACCACACCGTTCGCTTGGAATACTATGATAATCTGGTTTCGGCGGCGGTGAGTCTCGCGTACGGCCAGGTCACTGCCCCTGTTCCGACGCCCACGCCCGTGACATCTTACGGAGCATGGCACGGCCAATATTTTAACAATCCCTGGCTTGCCGGATCGCCTGTGTTCGTCCGAGATGACCCATCGCTGCACTTTGATTGGAGCACCGGCTCGCCGGACCCGAGGATTCCAGTCGACAACTTTTCAGTCAAGTGGGATTCGATACAATGGGTTCCGGCAACGGGGAACTATACCATCCTCGTCTCATCGGATGATGGGGTCCGGGTTTGGATCGACGGTGCGCTGGTGATCGATGCGTGGTACGATCACTCGCCGACACTGTTCAGCACGACGCGCTATCTCGGGGCAGGCGCACACAACGTGCACGTCGAATACTACGAGCACACCGTCACGGCAATGGTCGGCGTAGATATTTTGCCTGGGTCGACGCCTCCGCCACCACCGCCCACCGGCGACGTTGTCGTCGACGACCGCGCTGTCGGTTGGCAGTCCGGCGGTTCCGCGACAGGCTGGTTCAACACTCCGAATGGCTATGGCGGTCACGCGTTCTGGACATTTAACAATGCCTTCACCGCGCCTTATTATAACTGGGCCCGGTGGTACCCGTCGCTCCCGCGCGCGGGGTATTACGAAGTTTTTGCCTTTATTCCGCCCAATTCGGCGACGACCATCAACGCGCGTTACTGGATTTATCACAACAGCCGTTATGACCTCGCGCCGCGCGCTCAGGTATTCTACTCCAACCAGTGGATGTCGCTCGGCACATACTACTTTAATGCCCAAGGTGGTGAAAATGTCTCGCTCGCGGACGTGACATACGAATGCTATCTGTGCCGGACCCTGGCGTACGACGCCGTTAAATTCAGCCCGCGATAGTTGCTTCGCCCTCTCATAAGTGTTCCATGATGAGCCGAGATCATCCTCGGCTCATTTCTATTTCTGCTCGGTCCGGTTCAAACGGCGTTGTCACAAATCAGGTGAGTCTTCGTTATTATATATTGAAACAATAATCCAGCCGAACAATTTACCCCACTTTCCAAGCGCTTCAAGGCGCGAAATGTAGGAGCGTGCCCCGCCGTGACACGGTAAGCGCACCCATGCGCGCCGTCTCCGTCACCTAGCAAGGTCGGTCTCATCTTTCAATTCGTATTCTTGCATTGCAGGTCCATTCTGCCACGACCGCGTGAATCGATCATGCGGTTTTTCGTACCCGGCTGCACTATCCACGCCGGCAACAAGGAGCGATTGGAGGTTCAAATGAAAATCGCACAGGTATCCCCATTATTCGAAAGCGTGCCTCCCAAACTGTATGGCGGAACGGAGCGAGTCGTTTCGTGGCTGACGGAAGAACTGGTCCATCAAGGCCATGAGGTCACGCTGTTTGCAAGCGGGGATTCAAATACCGGGGCGCGTCTTGTTCCGATCTGCGAGCGCTCCCTGAGGCTGGATGAGCAGTGCCATGACCAACTGGCCTATATCGTATTGGGGCTTGAAAAAGTAATCCAGATGGAAGGGGAATTCGATCTCGTCCATTGGCACATCGACTATATTGCCTATCCCCTAGAGCGGCGTATGACGACGCCCCACGTAACGACATTGCATGGCAGGTTGGATATCCCGGATTTGGTGCCAATCTATCAGGAATACAGAGAGATACCTGTTATCTCCATCTCCAATTCCCAACGCAAGCCCTTGCCGTGGGTGAACTGGCAGGCAACCATACACCACGGCTTGCCCGCGGACCTCTTTGATTTTCAGGACCAGCCAGGAACATATCTAGCCTTCCTGGGACGGATTTCGCCGGAAAAAGGCGTGGACAATGCCATTGAGATTGCCTCACGCGCGGGTATACCGCTCAAAATCGCCGCCAAGATCTCTACTGCCGACCGGCCCTATTACGAGGAGGTAATCAAGCCGCTAATCGAAAATCATCCCGACGTCGAATTTCTGGGCGAAATCTCGGAGATGGAGAAGAACGGATTTCTCGGCAACGCTTTGGCGCTCCTTTTCCCTATCACCTGGCCAGAGCCCTTTGGCATTGTCATGATCGAATCAATGGCATGCGGGACACCTATCATTGCGTTTCCGGGTGGCTCTGTGACCGAAGTTATGGAAAACGGGGCGAGTGGATTCATCGTGCCGAATGTCGACGGCGCCGTCAAAGCACTCGACCGCATCGCCAGTCTAAATCGAAAAAAAGTACGGCACGTTTTCGAAAAGCGCTTTACGTCTCGTCACATGACCGAAAACTATCTCAAAGCCTACAAGCGCGTAATCGAAAACACGTCGACGCCGCTACCGCTGGACTATCGGCGCCTATCGAATAGGCGAGCCGGGCGCCTGCACTTTCCAACCGGTCTCTTTACGGATTAGTTTCCTTGGGCGTTTGCTTGCGCCAATCGCTCCGGTCCTCGAATCGCCTGCGCGGGAATTCTCCTCCCGGCAATGCCTGTAGCCGGGCACCGAAATGATCATGCGGGCCGTGGTCATTCGCTTCGATACGGCTGGCGCGTTCTGACCCTGCTTTTTCACGCGCCAGCTGTCCCGTCCACTCTAACGCCTCCGTGGCGGCATTGACCAGCTCGGCGGCGCCGACCGAGCTCATGATGGCAAGAAATGAGCGCGTGGCCTGGGGAAAGAGATTCAGCCCGTAAACCAGCCCGGCAGCCACCCATGTCCCGGCGCAAATGGGACAGCAGATCATGTCGCCAATGGCCCCACGGATCCCCTTTCCTCTCGGTTCGACCGTCATACCAGCACCCGATGGGTCGGGTATAGTCTGCGTAAAAGGCGCGCGATACGTCTCAAAGACCTTGTCGTAACTAATGAGCCGGCCCAAGCGGTAACTTGCCAGTGCCAGTTGAATCAGGTCGAACGGCTTGAAAAGGAATTCCTTTTTATTGCGAGTCTTGAACATCGTAAAGCCAGTGAAGACCGCCAGAAATGTCCCGGTGAGCGCGCCGTAGGTTGCACTACGTTCCGCGCGAGGTGTAAGTTTTGAAGCCATTAAGCAAATCCTTTCTCATTAAGCACAATCAAGATGCAGGTTCAACCACCACGTTGAGCTCCCCCTTGATCTGATTGACATTCACCACAACAGACCCGTCCCGTTGGCGGTCGAAATCCAGGTCGACTAGAGCTGCGCCCACCTTGAGCCGACGCACCTCGACATGGTCCATTAGGTCCGGCAGAATAGGTCTTACAATCCTCAGCCGCTTTTCGAATGCCTCTGGAACGAGTCCGAGCAAGTTCTCGAATAAGAACGGAAAGACGCCCGCAGCCCACGCTTGTGGGTGACAAGCGACCGGGTACCGCACCGGCGAGTCATAATCGCTCTTGCTGAAACCGGCAAACAATTCAGGAAGGCGATAAAAGCGAAAATCTATGGCCGTGGCCAACAGTCCCTGGAAAACATTGCCGAACGCCTCGTCGTGTCCATATCGCCGCATTCCCGCCGCAATGATGGAATTGTCATGCGGCCAGACCGTGCCCAGATGATAGCCGATGGGACTGTAACGTCGCTCTAGTTCAGAGAGCGTCCGGATACCCCACCCGGTGAACATGTCGGGTCGCATCAAGCGCTTGACCGTGTGGTCGATCTTGTCCTCGTCGACAATGCCCGTCCAGAGGGCGTGCCCGGGATTGGACGCGACCACTGCGGCAGGCGTACCATCTGCCTGGAGGGCAATCGCATAGAATTTTTGGTCTTCCAGCCAGAAATCGCGATTGAAACGCGTGCGCAAGTCCTGCGCCTCTTTCCGGAGACGTCCGGCTCGATCCGCTTCTCCGGCGCGCTCGTAAAGGTCGGCTAAGGAGTGCTTGGCGAGATAGACGTACCCTTGCACTTCGACCAATGAAATCGGCGGGTTTGCCAAACTGCCATCCGCGTTCGAGATCGAGTCCCCAGAGTCTTTCCACCCCTGGTTGACCAGTCCGCTCTTTGACCTGGTTCGATATTCCACATATCCATCGCCATTCCCGTCGCCGTACCGGGCAATCCATTCAAGGGCGCGGTCGACATTGCTGCGGAGTTCATTAAAGAGGCGGAGGTCGCCTGTCCACTCGGCATGGCGGGCCATCAAGACCAAAAAGAGCGGTGTTGAGTCAACGGAGCCGTAGTAAGGCGTCTGGGGAATCTCATTCAAATGCGCCATTTCGCCGACGCGCAATTCATGCAGAATTTTTCCCGGCTCCTCATCCCGCCACTCGTCGACCCGCTGCCCCTGATAGTGCGCCAGCAGGCGCAGGGTTTGCTCCGCATTCGACGGGTCAAACGCCAGTGTCTGCAAAGCCGTGATGAGACTATCCCGTCCAAACAGCGTGGCGAACCAGGGTATTCCGGCGGCGAAATACTCTTGATCGGCAAGGCGACTGCGCAAAACAGCCAGGTCGCTCAGGGAGCGTTCCATTACACGATGTACCAACAGGTTATCGCACCGGAACAGGGTCTGGTTTTCCAGCCACGCATCAAGCGATTTTTGGAGCGACGCTCTAATGCTATTCCGATCACGGTCGGGATGCGCTGGAGGGTTGACCGGCGGGGCATCCGTGGATTCGGATAACAGCAGAGAGATAAGAATTTCCTTGCGCTCCCTCGGTTGAAGATGAACGTTAAAAGTGGCACACGCGCCCTGCGTGTCGACCGGCTCGGGTAAAAAATGAACAGAGAGTCCACGGAACACACCGTCGGCGCCGTCGTAAGCGAAACGGAGAACGTGATCGTCCCAGACGGGGGGATGCAAATAGCCGCGTTTTTCCGGTTCTGCCCCACGCACCTGAAAGACGTCATCAAATGCCGCGTCGAAAGTAAGCGTGACGGGAAACTCGATCTCATCCAACCCAAAGTTTTGGATCGTGATGGAATCATAGAGCTCGCACTCACCACCGTCCAATATGCGAGTCCACCGGATGCCAATCTGTTCCCGACGGATCAAGTGCCCGTTTGCTAAATGGATTTCGGGATTGGTGAGGTCCAAATCTGCCATAAACGTCCGGTGTGCGGCCGAAGCGAGCACTTCCGGTCTGACCCGCGCAATGTGCAACTCATAACCTTTGAGGTAGCGACAATCGTGAAAATAGAGGCCCAGACCATGGTATCCTTGGAGGGGAACGCTACCATCCGTCTCCGTCAAGAAAAAGACATCCTCGTTCTTGACGACGATTGCACTCGCGATGCTGCGCACTAACGCGGTCGCCCCGTGTTTAAGGACGCGCTGTCTGCGCTCATGTTTCTTCTCTTGAGAGAGACTCAGAAGCGGCTTGTCTTCCGCTTGAGCATTTCGCTTTTCTTCAAGGGTCGAGCTCATTCGCTCCTTCTCGGGCGCGCACAATGCGCGAAAAACGACCGGACGCGTCCGGACGGTTCTATTTCTTATAACGATTCCGTTAAATGCATATGACAATTAAATGCTTATGAGGATGCAAGACAACCATGAGGCTGATCGTCCCATAACACTAGTGCATCTTCAGACGACACCAAAATCAATCGCCCTGAAGATAGGCTGGAATTCGAGCCGAGGGGCGTCCTTGAGGCGCCGCGCAGCGGCGCGTTATCGTCGCCCCCTCGTGGCTCTGTTATTCCCGATAAGCTCGTCTGACACTTGCACCGCACTGAGTGCGTTGCAGTGCTGGTGAGAAGCACATGTCCGCCCATTCTGGATTTGACAGGAGGAGTGAGCACCAATATAATTACGGCGAACGTTCGGGTGAACGTTCGCTTGAATATCAAGAGGTTTATCAATATGCCCAAGCGCGCGACACTCAAGCAAGTTGCATCTCTGGCCGGAGTGAGCTATCAGACGGTCTCCAAAGTTCTCAACGGAAACAAACAAGTGTCCAAAGAAACAGAGGCGCGTATCTGGGACGCAGTCCGCACGCTGGGCTATTACCCGGATGCCAAAGCGCAAAACTTGCGCACGCAATGCAGTCGCATGATCGGCTACTCGTGGGCACCCCTACCGGAGGACCAATCAAACCCCATCCTCGACCATTTCCTGCAGAGCATGATGCAGGCTGCCGAGCGCGCCGGGTATCACCTGCTTCCCTTTGCGCATCAGGACAATTTCTACGAGATCGAGCCATATCGCGAGTTGATTCAGGCGGGCCATGTGGATGGGTTTATCCTTTCGAGCATCATATACGACGACCCGCGCATTGCGTTTTTGCAGAAGCAGAATTTTCCTTTCGTCGCCTTTGGCCGTTCCGACCCTACTTGCGAATTTCCCTACGTGGATGTCGACGGGAGTGCCGGAATGTCCCTGGTCACCCGGCTCCTGTTGAGCCGCGGCCATCGCAAGATTGCCGCACTCGCCTGGTCAGAGTCGTCGCGCGTCGGGCAGGACCGCCTGCGAGGATACCTGAATACCTTGGAGCAGGCAGGAATACCGGCCAGTGCGGCGTGGATTGCACGCGGGGAAGGCAGTTTCGCTTTCGGGCGGCAAGCCACTCTAAACTGGCTCGATTGCCCTGCCCCTGAGCGACCCACTGCAATCGTCGCGCTGGATGACCTCACGGCGATTGGCGCTATGCAGGCCGCGCGTGAGCGAGGGTTACGCGCGGGCGTGGATGTGGCGATTACGGGTTTCGACGACACGCCGATGGCGCCCTACGTGACACCGCCCTTGACATCGGTGCGGCAGCCCATTGGAGAGATTGGCCACCGCGTTATCGACATACTAATAAGCACCCTCGAGGGCACGCCTCCGGTCGATTCGCACGTCTTGCTCGAACCACAACTGGTGATACGTGACAGTTCCTGATATGCATCTTGAGCACATCCGACCACAAGGAGTCACTCTGAAACACGACACACAACATGCCAATCTGTGGACCATCACCGAGGACCGATTTGACCCCATCGATCTACATCACAAAGAAACGATCTTTACGATTGGCAACGGCTATCTCTGCACTCGCGGTGCCTTTGAAGAGGGTTTCCCGGGCGACAGCCGGGCTACGTTTATCCACGGCGTCTTTGACGCTGCACGCAATGTCAATACCGAGCTCGTCAACGAGCCCGATTGGCTGCCCCTGACCGTCTTGCTGGACGGCGAGCGCTTTTCGCTCGACCGGGGCAACGTGGAACAGTTTCAGCGCATCCTGGACCTCCGCTGTGGACTGCTCACCCGCACCATTCAATGGCAATCCCCCGGTCAAAAACGCGCAACCTTTATCTTTGAACGATTCACGTCACTGGCCGATCCTCACTCACTCTTTCTCCGATGTCGCGTCATACCTGATTTCAACGGCACGGTCGAGTTCCGAACGGCCCTAAACGGGCACACGGACAATCTCGGCGTAACACATCTCCTTTGGCTCGATCAGGGAGAAGAAGACGGAACGGTATATCTTCACAATCGCACGCGCGAGTCCCAAATCGAAACCGTTTACGCCATGCGGGTTGAGACGACGGCGGGGCTGGAGCTGAACCGCCATTTATGGGATGTCGAAAACCGACCGTCGCTGATGGTAAGGGTTGAGGCTCGCGCGGGAAAAGAAATTGTGCTCGACAAGCAGGTCGCCGTCTACACCTCCCGGGACGTGCCGACTTCACAACTCATCTCGACTACGGTGACTCACACCAATTCGCTGACCGGGTGGGACCGATCCATCAAAGTGAACCAACAGGCATGGGAAAGGGAGTGGGAACGCGCCGATATGGTGATTGAAGGCGATGATGCAGCGCAGCAGGCAATTCGCTTCAACATGTATGAACTGTTAATTGCAGCCCCGCGGCACGATAATCGCGTCAGCATTGGCGCCAAGGCTCTTTCAGGCTTTGGGTATCGCGGCCACGTTTTTTGGGATACAGAGCTCTTTATGCTCCCCTTCTTTATTTATACTGCGCCCGATATCGCCAGGAATCTGTTGGACTATCGCTATCTTCGGTTGAGTGGTGCGCGTGCCAAAGCAGCAGCAGAAGGCTGTGAGGGTGCCCAGTTTCCCTGGGAAAGCGCTGATGCCGGAGATGAAGTAACGCCAACTTGGATCCCGGATCCGGCGGACCGGCGCAGACTTGTCCGCATTTGGACCGGGGATATCGAATTGCACATCTCCGCCGACATCGCCTATGCTGCGCACCAATACTGGCGGATGACCGGCGACGATGCATGGTTTGCTGAAAAAGGCGCCGAGTTGGTTCTGGACACGGCGAAATTCTGGGCATCGCGCGCCGAGTGGAAAGCCGAAAAAGGTCAGTATGAATACAACAATGTGATCGGGCCCGACGAATATCACGACCACGTGAACAACAATGCGTATACTAATCGGATGGCACAGTGGAACCTGCAAATTGCACTGGAGGCACTTGACTGGCTCAAGGGATATGCCTCCGATCGCGCAATGGAACTGTCAAGCTCGCTCGACCTCTCCCCGGAACGCCTGGCACACTGGCGAGACGTGATCGAAAAGATCCATTTCCCCCTCCACGCCTCGGGGCTTGTCGAGCAATTTGAGCACTTTTTTGACCTCAAGCCGGTATACATGGCGGCGCTCGAACCGCGCGACGTGTCAACCCAACACCTCTTTGGCATTGATGGGTCGAATGAGCGACAAGCCATAAAGCAGCCGGACGTGCTAATGCTATTGTACCTTTTGCGCTCACACTTTGCGCATGAAATTCTTCAGGTCAATTATGATTTTTACGCACCGCGCACGGACGTGACTTATGGCTCGTCGCTCGGTCCCGCCATCCAAGCCATAATGGCTTGCGAACTCGGGAAAATTGACGAAGCGTACCGGCTTTTTTCGCTCGCGGCGGAGGCAGACCTTCACGACCTGCGCCACAACGCAGGCGATGGCATCCACGGCGCTTTGGCAGGAGGCACGTGGCAGACCATCGTTTTCGGATTTGCCGGCTTGGAAGTGTCTGATAGCGGTTGGACCGTTGCCCCGCATTTGCCCGAGGGGTGGAAACGGATTGCCTTCAAGTTCTATCACCGCGGTAAATTGCAGCAAGTGGATGTATTGGCGTAAATCACAATTTATACTCGGACACGCTACGCTGAGCTCCGGGAGAGATGTTCATATGAAGATATGCGGCTTTATATTCGATCTCGACGGTGTCATCACTGACACGGCTGAATATCATTTCCGCGCCTGGAAGCGGCTGGCAGATGAAGAGGGGATTGCTTTTACACGCGAAGACAACGAGCAATTGCGCGGCCGCTCCCGTCGCGACTCTCTTCTGCAACTATTAGGCGGGCGAACCTATCCTGAAAAGGCCCTGCAGGAAATGATGGACCGCAAGAATCGCTATTACGTAGAATCCATCCAGAACATCACGCCGGACGACTTGCTGCCTGGGGCGCAGGATCTGCTTAACGAGATTTGCGAGGCGGAATTCAAGTGCGCACTTGGATCTGCAAGCAAGAACGCGCGCGCGGTGGTCGACCGGCTTGGGATCGGGCATTCATTCGACGCGATCTCGGATGGATACAGCGTCGAGCGACAAAAACCCGCGCCTGACTTGTTCGTTCACGCTGCGGGTCAATTGGACCTGCCGCCGCGCGAGTGCGTGGTTTTTGAGGATGCGGCGGTAGGAATCGATGCGGCGCGTGCTGCCGGTTTTCATAGCATAGGGCTCGGACCAGTGGAACGCGTCGGGGCTGCCGACGCCGTCTTTCCCAGCCTCGCGGGCATCCATTTGGCAGAGGTCTTTCAGGTGCTCGATACCCGCCAGCCTATCGCGGCGAGATAGTGCCATCTCGGCACGCTTGCCATACTGTGATTTTCGCAGTAGAATAAACGCGCTTGCGACCGCGGCTATATTCTATCTCTGGAGGCATCAAACATGGCAGCCCCACGGATCACAGTTCCTTCGGGCGGAGCGAAAATCACCAACTTGAATGGCAATCTGCAAGTGCCGGATAATCCCATACTTCCCTTTATCGAAGGCGACGGCACGGGACCCGATATCTGGCGCGCGAGCGTTCGCGTATTGGATGCGGCCGTAAAGAAAGCATACGGCGGCAAACGCCAGATCAAATGGATGGAAGTCTATGCCGGTGAAAAGTCCAATAACCTCTTCAACACTTGGCTCCCTGATGAAACAGTCGACGCCTTTCGGGAATATCTCGTCGGCATCAAGGGACCGCTGACGACGCCTATCGGCGGCGGCATCCGGTCGCTCAACGTTGCCCTGCGGCAGTTACTCGACCTATACGTCTGCCTGCGCCCGGTCCGCTGGTTCAAAGGAGTGCCCTCGCCGATCCAGCATCCGGAAAAAGTCAACATGGTTATCTTTCGCGAGAATACTGAAGATATCTATGCCGGCATTGAATTCGAGGCGGGCAGTGAGGCCGGGAGAAAACTTCTTACTCTGCTCAAGGAAAACTTTCCGAAGGAATACGGCAAGATCCGCTTCCCAGAGACAAGCGGCATCGGCATCAAACCCGTTTCGCGCGAGGGAAGCGAGCGACTCATCCGCGCGGCTATCCATTATGCGATTGCCAACCAGCGCAAGAGCGTGACCTTTGTTCATAAAGGGAATATCATGAAGTTCACCGAGGGCGCCTTCCGCAACTGGGGCTATGCGCTAGCGGAGAGCGCCTTTGCCGACGAGACCTACACCTGGACGCAGTGGGAGCGCACCAAAGCGGCGAAAGGCGAACCCGCCGCCAACGCCGAACAAAAGGCAGCGCTTGCCGCGGGCAAGATCTTAGTCAAAGATGCAATTGCCGACATCGCACTCCAGCAATTCCTGACCCGCCCCGACGAATTCGACGTGATTGCGACAATGAACCTGAACGGCGATTACGAGTCCGATGCACTGGCGGCTCAGGTGGGCGGTATCGGCATCGCACCCGGCGGGAATATCAATTACATGACCGGGCATGCAGTATTTGAGGCAACGCATGGGACAGCGCCCAAATACGCCAATCTCGACAAGGTTAATCCAGGATCCGTCATTCTCTCCGGGGAAATGATGTTGCGCTACATGGGTTGGGCGGAAGCCGCCGATCTGATTATCCGGGGCATGGATGGCGCCATCGTAGCCAAGACCGTCACGTATGATTTCGCGCGCTTGATGCAAGGGGCAAAGGAAGTCAAGTGTAGCGAATTTGGCGACGCTGTGATTGCGCATATGTAGACATTGTAGAAACCGCCGATTGAAATCGCTATTACAACCAAGCCAAGGTTCCGGCGACGGTATAGTCAGAAGATTGCTCAGGGATTAAGCTTGGGTGACGTGTTGGTACTCTAGAAGCACACGCAGAACGGGCTGGGTGAGAGATCATTTAGCCCGTTTGCTTTTCCGGATTGTGATTATGGCACATCTCGCCATGATGATGGCAGAAAACATCAACGAATCGTTTTGGGCATATCAGCAAGAATTCAATGCCATTACAAAACGGGCTCGGTCGCGTTTTGAAAGCCGTGATTGGCACGGGATGCAGAAGGATGCCGTGGAACGGCTTCAAGTCCGCGAGCGCATCATCCGCAGGCTGGTCGCCGCAACTCGCGAGACGCTCGGAGACCGGGCCAGGGACCGCGTCCTCTGGGCACAGATGAAAACGGCTTATCTCGACATGGTCAATTGCTGCCCGAATCCTCAACTGGCAGAAACGTTTTTCAGTTCCGTCACACGGCGCATCTTCGCTACGGATGGCGTCGACCCCAACATCGAATTCGTGGATTCAGAATTCGACTGTGAAGGTCCCTCCATCGAACAACATTACCATACCCGGTATGAGGACGGCAACCTGCCGGAACTGGTGCGCGCAGTGCTCGCCGATCATGCATTTCAGATACCCTACCAGGACCTGGAACTCGACGCGCGCCTCATCGCCGAAAGGATACAAGCCCAGCGCCAGGCAGAGTGGGGAACCCAGCCTATTGACCGGATCGAAGTTCTCAAGCCCATTTTCTTTCGCGGCAAAGGCGCGTACCTGGTGGGACGCATCTGCAGCGGCCAACGACTCATGCCCCTCGTGATTGCGCTTCTCAACCCGGAGCCGGGCATCGTCGCCGACGCGGTGTTATTGACTGAGGACGATGCGAGCATCGCGTTCAGTTTTACCCGTTCTTATTTTCACGTCGAATTGGATCGACCGCGCGACATTATTCTATTCCTGCATTCAATCATGCCGGCCAAACGGATCGCCGAACTGTACATCTCGGTGGGCTATCACAAACACGGCAAAACTGAGCTATATCGCGATTTGATTCATCACCTCGAAAACTCGGACGACCAGTTTGAAGTGGCGCCGGGCGAACGCGGCATGGTCATGGTCGTGTTCACCCTGCCGTCATACGATCTGGTGTTCAAAATCATCCGCGACCAATTCGCCTACCCCAAGACCACCACGCGCGAAGAGGTAATGGAGAAATACGCGCTGGTGTTCAAGCACGACCGCGCCGG
>JBLMXX010000123.1:0-16254 GCA_050257995.1 Acidobacteriota bacterium
CGACGGCATTGGAAGAGACCGTGGAGCAACCGCGGTCGCAAGACCTCTTGCGCTGAACCTCGCCATTAGCATGAAAATTTTTGCCCGCCCGAGAAGAGATTCCGGGCGGGCATTTCTTTCAATTTGCAGAGAGGGCGGTTGCTTTATTGTGGCAACGTCACCGAATATTTCGTGTACTTGTCGGCTTTAATGTCGACTGTGCCAGTAGAGCCGCCGCCGGGCACACCGTCAATTTGAACGGAGTATGAGTAAGTACCCGGGTCGAGAATGATGAGTTGTGTACCGTTGGGTGCTATCGTGTATTTGTTAGGAGAGAATGTCACGATAGCGCTGTGATCGCCGACATAGTTGACCACAAGAAACCCGCCTTTACCCTTCGGGATTTGCGCCAGATAAGGGTCCCCCTGCGGGGTTGGCGGCGTCAAATTCCCACCCGGGGGAACCGGGGGACGTGGAGGGGTGGCTGCCTTGACCGCCGCGGTCGCCCGCGGCCTCGGGGTCGCCGTCGGCTTGGGTTCGGCGGTGGGAGGCGCGACAGGCGGTTTCGTCGGCGTCGGCGCGCTCGCCGTCATCGTGGCGAACACATGGGAGATAATGGACGCCTCGGTCGCCCGGAAATTTGAAGGGGGCGGGACCGTCGGCAGGACCGTTGGAGGGGTGGGCGCTGGCGTCCCGGGGCCGCAAGCCACGAGCAAAATGAGACTCACGCATACGAGCAAGAACATTGGATGTTTCACCTTTGCCTCCTGAACAACATTACCTTCGCGTGCGGTTCATGGGCATTTGAGCGAATCCATTCCCCCCTTCTGTTCGAATGTGAACGAGCATCCACCGTCTCCAGTATAGCGCGACCCAGCGTAATGTCAACACCACGATTGCGCAATGGTCCGCTCATCTTTGCTGTTCCCAATTTAATTTGCAATCAGGCGTGGGTCGATGGTATAATAAAAGTTCGGTTTCTACTTTGCACAGGAGGTAAATTTGCGTCCAGGGATTGACTTTGGCACAACCAATTCGTCCATCGCGCGTTTTGACGGGAACCGCTTGCACCGCCTCGAACTCGATCCCGCGAATGACAACGCAAACATTCTGCCTTCGCTCATCTACATTGACCGCGACCACCGTGCCGTAGTCGGAACGGCAGCGGCGATCGAGTACCTGCGTCGTGAGACCGGCCGCGCCGTGTCGTGGGAAAAACGGCGCGTGGGCGAGATCGACGTCGTCAATGCAGGCATCAGTTACGTGCAAACCGTACACATTATGGTGGACACGGCGGCTCAGGGGAGACTGCTCCAGTACGTTAAAACGGCGCTGCGCGATCCCGCCTATGAAGGCACGCAGGTGTTCGGGCGATTTTATACGGTGGATGAACTGATTGCCATTCTCTTCCGCTGGCTCAAAACGCGGGCCGATGAGGAATTTGGTGAGAAGAGTGAAGGCGTCGTCATTGGTCGCCCAGTGCGTTTTTCGGACAATGCGGCGGTCACAGGGAGAGCGGAAGAGATGCTGTACAAAGCCGCGCGCCTCGCCGGGTTTGACAAGATCTCTTTCGAATTGGAGCCTATCGGCGCAGCGGCTTTCTATCATCGTTCTGCCGAGCGGAGACAGCGCGCCTTGATCTTTGATTTCGGAGGCGGCACACTCGACCTGACGGTCGCGGAATTGGGCGGGAAGACGACGCCCAGAATTCTAGCGACACACGGCGTATTGGTGGGCGGTGACGACCTTGACAAGCGGGTGATGCAATCGCTCTACAAGTATTTCGGCGGCGAGGCGGCGCCGGGTGGCAAGCCGCCGGTACCCGAGTATGTGCTGGAATTGCTCGACAATTGGCAGACCATGCCCATTCTCTCTCGCCCAGACTATTTGCGCCTGATCGAAGATCTGCGTGCCCGGAGCGGCAACCCCAGGAGTATTGCGGCTCTGCGGACGCTGGTGACACGCAATCTTGGCTTCAAGCTATTTCGCGAGATCGAGCAGGCGAAAAAGACCCTCTCGGATAAATGGATCGCGCTATTGGGCTTTACGCACGACGAGATTGACATCCACGAAAGCATCACCCGCAAGCAGTTCGAAGGGATGATCGTCCAGGAGATCGATCGCGTCGAAAAGGGGATTGGACAAGTGATGGCAGATGCAGGCGTGACCCCCTCCGATATTGAGATAGTCCTGCGCACCGGAGGCACCTCCGCCGTCCCGGTGTTTGGGTCCCTGCTGGAGCGCCTCTTTGGTGAAGACAAGATCAGAGATCTGGACCTGCTCACTTCGGTGGTGGGCGGGCTGGCGATTGTAGCGGAGGAGGGGGGTGGAAGCACGCCCCCATATGAATTGCGTTACCCGCTGCGGCTCGACACTTTGGGTCCCATCCAGGCGGCGAGCAATCGTCCGTATGTGTGGTACGAGTTCCGCGTTGGCGCACAATGCTACATCGATCATCCGTACACTCTGCGGCGATTGCCCGCCGCACTGAGCGGCTTGCCCGCCATCGCGACCGCACAAGCAGATAAAAGTGCAACAGACAGCCCATTTCTGCAGTTCCAACTTCCTCGTGCGGCGAGGGTGTACGTGGCGTACGATGCCGCCATCAAGGGTCTGCCCGAATGGCTGCGCTCTTTCGAGCACCACGAACTCAAAATCCTGGTCGACCAGTGGGGAACCGACCGGGATTTCCGGGTCTTGTCCCGCGAGTTCGGGCCGGGGCATGTCGGCCTCGGGGCCAATTCCGGTCCGGGTCAAAGCGAAAGCGTGTTTATGAACTATTTGGTAGTCGTCCAGTTTGAGATGTGAGGGCACATCTCTCTTCCACCCCTTTTTTCTACAGGGAGAGGGCAGGGGATTGGTCGTTTTGACTTGCAAGCGCGATAACCGTATACTGGAATTGGGTCAACGTGTAATTCATTCCCATCAAGGAGGATAGACAATGAAGGGCGATGCTAGAATCCTGGATCGCTTGAACGACCTACTCTCTGACGAATTGACCGCGACGAACCAGTACATGGTCCACTCTGAAATGTGTGACAATTGGAAATACGAGCGGCTGCACAAGGCGGTCGAAGGTCGCGCGATCACTGAAATGAAACATGCCGAAAAACTAATTGCGCGAGTCTTGTTCCTCGAGGGCAAGCCAATCGTCAGCAATCTAAAGAAAATCAATATCGGCGACAATGTCGAGGAACAGTTTAAAAACGACCTGCAAGCGGAGCATGACGCGGTCAAAGCGTACAACGACGCCATCCGCGTTGCGACGGATGTAGGTGACAATGGAACGCGCGACATGTTGGACGACATCCTCGAGGACGAAGAGGTCCATGTCGACTGGCTCGAAGCCCAACTTGACCAGATCGAACAGATGGGCATCCAGAACTATTTGGTGGAGCAGATTGACTAGATTGTTCTAGAAGTGTGCGCCGTTGGGAAAAAGCACGTCGTACTCGCATTGTTCATCCTGCGGAGTACGACGTGCTTTCGATTTTTGAATAAGCAGGTCACCGTATTCGAATAGTGCTCATAGCAAGCTGTGCCCGTGCCCAGATTGCGCACGAGTGTGCGCACGAGTATAATGTCTCCGCAAAAGTGAATCCTCTGAGAGAGGGGAATAGAGCATGCTGGAGCTCAAAGATTTCTTTCACCTGCCGCAAGTCGACACCCTTCTAGAGGAGATCGCGGCGGATCGGCCAGGGTTGGTCTTGGTTGCGGGACTCGACTCACGTCCTGCAGGTCCGTCTTCCTCCGGTTTTTTGCCGAGCGGGCGTTCCACCATGTTTGGCGTACTCGCGCGTGAGATGCTGGGACGGGGCGGCGCGGCTTCATCGATCCTCGTCGCCGGAAAGAAGGACGCGCTCCGCGTTCCTAACTCACTTGGTCGTCATCTAAAGTATTTGCCGGTAAAGCCACCTTTGACCCATGCGGATTTGATTAACGGCGCCGTTCGCGAACGACCGAGCATGCTGATCATAGACGATTTGAATTCAGAGACCGCACTGCCAGCGTTCCGAGCCGCGCAGAGCGGAATCCGTGTCCTTTCGCAGATGGACTGCGTGTTTTGCGGCAGCGGCGTTGCCCGCCATGTCCTTGACCTTGGAGTGCCGCGCCCAGATCTTGAAGGTTTGAGTTGGGTGATTACTATCCGGCGGTTGGCGACCCTCTGCCGTCACTGCAAACAACCTGCTTCACTCGCGCCCGAGCGCCTCACCGAACTAGAGCGCCGCTTCCCAAATCTGCCCGCCGAACGATCGTTTTTCCGGGCAACCGGTGGGTGCTCACGCTGCCACCAGACAGGCAAATCCGGCGATGTGATCGCCTTTGATATATTCCACGCGATGGATACTCCTGACCTTTTGGAGCAAACCAGTGTACTGCCGTTGGAAGCGTATGCTTTTCACCTGGCAGCGCTGGGGCAGGTGGGGATTGATGAAATTGCCGAGACGGAGACGGACGCACTTCACCATACTTTTTCACTTTTAACCGAGAGCGAGCGCGCTCTGACGGCTGCCAACGCAGAGTTGACCCGCAAACTAGCCGAACTGGAAAGTGCTCACCGCGTTCTCCAAAAACGCACCGAGTCGCTCATTTCGCTCCAGGAGATGGCGCACACGCTCATTACGTCGACGGATCTCGACGACCTTGCGAATCGCGTTGCGCGGTACGCGCACAAGTTGTGTGGCGCTGAGCGGTCGATCCTGTATGTGCTGCGTCCTGATGCGACAGCTGAGGTGCTCGCCGTGAGTGGGTGGAGCGAGGACCTGGTCCACAACCGGCTGGACGTCAATAGGCTGTTGAGTGCAGGCGCAAGCCAAGCCGGCCGCGCCCCCGCACCCTACAAGGGCTGGCCTCCCGGCATCCCTCCACGCCACGCTGACATCGAGGGCGCCGAACTACAGGCCGGACTGTCTGTACCCCTGGTCGCCCAAAATGAGACCGTCGGACTGATGATCGTCCACTCGACTCGCAAGCCACACTTTACGGCGGGTGAAATTGCGCTGCTGCAAGCGTTTGCCGACCAAGCGGCTGTTGCCATTCAGCGCACCGGGCTCATTGAATCACTGCGAGAGAAAATCGACCAATTGCAAGCCGCCCAGATAGAACTCGTCAGCAAGGAACGCCTGGAGCGGGAACTGGAGCTGGCGCGCCAAGTCCAGCAGAACCTTTTGCCGCGCACATTCGTTCAATTTCCCGGGTATGCATTTGCAGCCAAGAACGAATCTGCCCGCCGAGTCGGCGGCGACTTTTACGATGTTTTTCGTATCGGCGACCAGCATTGCGGGATCGTGATTGCAGATGTGTCCGACAAGGGGATGCCAGCGGCACTTTTCATGGCGCTCACTCGTAGCCTTTTGCTTGCCGAGGCGCGGCGGGAGCTCTCGCCGCGGCAAGTGTTGACGAATGTCAATCGCCTGCTACTGGAGTTGGGGGAACGGGATATGTTCGTCACCGTGTTTTACGGCGTACTCGATAAAACAGCGAACACCATGACCTATGCCCGCGCAGGACACGAACGACCGCTCCTCCTAAGACGTGGAAAGGTCCAGACACTCCGGGGAGACGGAAGGTTCTTGGGATTCTGGGACCAACCTCCGCTGTCATTGTCTGAGGAGCAGTTGAACCTCCAACGCGGCGACCGTCTGGTCCTATTTACGGACGGATTATTGGATGCACTGAACCCGGCAGATGATGCATTTGGACGGGAAAGGCTCGTCCAACTTCTCCATCACATTGCTCACCGCTCTCCCGCGGAGATATGCGAGGAGGCTTTTTCCGCGCTGGCCCTCTTTCAGGGGAATACGGAGCAGTTTGACGATATGGCGATGTTGGTTGTGGGTGTGGACTAGGAGGGCGTCGGCCGAAAACGGTTGCACTATTGCAGAATAGTGAATATAATCAAATCTCGAACTGCGGCAGTAGCCGAAATCAACTATAGATGAGATCTGTTCTTGAACTCTCTCCCTTCTGAACACCTGGAAGTATTGAGTCAAATCTCGCTCCGGCTGAATGCCTCACTCGACCTGGAGGAAGTTTTGGACCTCGCCGTTCGAGAAGCGGCGAGCGCCGTGAACGCCGAGCGGGGTCTCATTATGATTTTCGATGCGGGCAGACGCCCGGTCCCTCGCGCATTTTTTCATTTAGAACCCCGGGTTGTCAATGCGCCCGATTTTGATATGGCGAACCGCATCATCGAGACTGCCCGCGCGGGACATGCAATATTAGCCGACTTGCAAAATGGAGAGATATCCGAGGGCCGGGATAGTGCTGTGACCGGATCAGCTCTTTGCGCGCCCCTTCGCTTGGAAAGCACAACTCTGGGCATGCTTTACGTGGATACTCCCAAGCCAGAGTCCCCGTTCGACAAAAGAGACCTCGCTATACTCCGAGGGATAGCAACCACAGTTGCCAGTGCCATTCGCAACGCTCAGCGCTATCAGGACGCCGCGCGCGGGGCCGTAGAACTCCGGCGCCTTTACGAGACCACCCTCGACATTACGCGACAACTGGAGATCGACAAGCTCCTCGACTTGATTATTCATCGCGCCGCGGACCTGCTTCACGCAGAGTCCGGCAATTTTTACTTTTACGACGACAAGCGGAATGAACTGGTCCCCAGCGCTCCTTACGGAGCGCACGTGGCGGAACGCTTGAACTCTTTCAAGCCGGGGGAAGGGGCCTCAGGACGTGTGTTCCTGAGCGGGGAGCCGCTGGTCATACAGGACTATGATTTCTGGGAAGGGCGCTCTCCCAGAATTCCGAGGGGCCGTTATGGGCGCGTACTCCATGTTCCCGTCAAGCGGGGCAACGAGGTGGTGGGTGTCATGTCCGTCAACCGCCCATTGTCCGCGCCGCCTTTTTCCGAAGAGGATACCCGGCTCCTGCTCTTGTTCGCTAGCCAGGCGGCCATAGCCATCGAGAATGCCCGGCTGTATCGCGTGGCGATTGAAAAAGCCCGCCTGGAGCGTGAACTGCAGGTCGCGCGAGAGGTTCAGTCGAGTCTCGTGCCGCGCCACGCACCGGTGCTCGACGGATGGGACTTTGCCATCTACTGGCAGCCGGCGCGCGAAGTGAGTGGAGACTTTTACGATTTCTTCCGGTTGCCCGATGGCCGGCTCGGAATCGTCATCGGGGACGTGACCGGCAAGGGGATGCCGGCTGCGTTGATGATGGCGACGACGCGTGCCCTGTTGCGCGGTGCGACTCTAAGGGTGGATTCTCCTGCCAAAGTCTTGGCGAGCGTCAACGATCTGCTACAGCCAGATATCCCGC
Organism: Acidobacteriota bacterium; assembly: GCA_050257995.1. GTDB lineage: Bacteria > Chloroflexota > Anaerolineae > UBA4142 > UBA4142 > JBLMXX01. Next base: position 7,252 of record JBLMXX010000123.1, read on the forward strand.
CGAACACTTTTGTCACGGCCTTTTATGCCATGCTCGATGTGAGCACGGGACGCTTGGCATTTGCCAATGCGGGACACGACCTGCCTTATCAGCGTACCGATCACGGGGTCCTTCAACTCCGCGCGACCGGACTGCCGCTGGGTCTGATGCCGGGAGTGACCTATGAATGCAAAGAGACCATCATCAACCCCGGGGATTTGATACTTTTCTACAGCGATGGGCTGGTCGAAGCCCACAATCCACAGCGCGAAATGTTCGGGTTTCCGCGCCTCGCCTCGCTTGCCGGTCAAGCGCTTCTGGGCATGGATCTCATCGATACGGCGGTGGCAGAGTTGAGGGCATTTACGGGACCCGATTGGGACCAGGAAGATGATATCACGATCGTCGCTTTGGACCGCTGCCCCGCATCGCGCCGCTAAACCAGCCTCGCTTTGAGCCGCGTGATCCTCTGGTAAGATTGGTCGATTCGCTCCGCACTGATTTTCCCGTCTTGCACCAAACGTTGGATAACCGCGACGGTGGTCGCCGCCGCGTATCGATCGAAGATCGAATTATTCGCAATCGTCAGGATGTCGACCCCGGCGCGAATAGCAAGCTCGACTGCCGAGTCGATACCGTAATGGTCGGTGATTGCCTTCATTTGCATATCGTCCGATATAATCACCCCTTCGAAATGGAGCGCCTCGCGCAGGATACCGCCGAGGGTCAGCGCGGACAGTGTTGCGGGGAGTAGGGGATCGAGCGTGGCATTGAAGATGTGCGCTGTCATCACCGTATCGCACTCGCCCGCCGCGATGATTTTCGAAAACGGCTCTAGGTCCACCGGTGACCAGGTCTTGGTAACATCCACGAGACCGAGATGCGAATCCTCCTTTGAATTGCCATGACCCGGAAAATGTTTGAGGGTGGTGAGCACACCGTACTTGTGATGCGCTCGGACCACTTCTAGCGCATGGCGCGTAACCACCGCCAGGTCAGCCGAAAAACTGCGCTCTATTTTCCCGATGACAGGATTCTGGGGATTGATATTCAAGTCGACTACAGGCGCCAAGTTGAGATTAATGCCGAGGTCCGCCAGGGTCCTGGCGGTGGTCTCGGCATAGTCGCGGGTCGTTTCTAATCGATCCAGCGAGCCAAGATATTGTGCAGACACGGTCGGTGGAAAGCCATACCGCTCATTCAGGCGCGCGACCATGCCGCCTTCCTGATCGACCGCGATCAAGAGTCTGGTGCTTGCAGTCTTTTGCAGTGCGGTGCAGAGCGCTTTAACCTGCAGGGGGGACTGGATATTGCGCAATCGCGTACGAGTGGGTGCATCGTAGTCAAATAGAACGACGCCGCCGATCTGCCGTTCACGCAGGTCGTGCACAATGGGATTGTCTGCCGCCAGTTCAAAACCTCGAAAACCGACCAGAATCATTTGGCCGATTTTTGCATCCAGGCTGACCGTCGGTGAGGGTACGTGAGTGGGCGTGGTCTCCGGTGGTGCCGGGGGAGCGATTGGGGTAACGTTTGATTGCGGTGCACAGGCAGCAAGCCATGCCAGTGCCGCGATTCCTTGCGCACTCTGCGCCAGAAACTGACGGCGCGTGAGTCTAGTGATTGGTCTTTTCTCTTCATCTTTCTTGTGTGGCATGACGTCCATTATATCACACCAATTTCTACACACGATTCCAGTCTATCATTTGCCTTGCCCAGAAAGGACGGCTGAAAGGACAGCGGGTGGGACGAGGTGAGCGTAAACTGAAAGCAGGTGAAATGATCCCCGATGGCTGGTATCGGGCTTTAGTGGAAGGAGGATTATAATGATTCAAGGTTTGCATCACATTACGTTGATTTCCTCGAATGCCCAGCGGACGGTAGATTTCTACACGCGAGTTCTGGGATTGCGGCTGGTTAAAAAGACCGTCAACTTTGACGATCCGGGCAGTTATCATGTCTACTTTGGAGACGAGACGGGTCGACCGGGCACGGCGGTGACGTTCTTTGAATGGCCTAACGCCCCGCACGGCAACCCCGGGATCGGCGGGACACTGCACTTTGCCTTGCGGGTCGCCAATGGCCGGGGAGTGTTAAAATGGAAACGGCGGCTGGAAGGCATGGGAGTTGCGGTGCAAGGACCGCTCGGTCATGATGCGTTCTCTTCAATTGCCTTCAATGATCCTGACGGGACTCGTCTTGAGATCGTCACCGAAAGCACCACACCATCGAATGTCGTCGAGCCGGCAACCTGGGAACAACCCGTACCCGAGATCACGCGCGATATGTCGCTGGAGCGAGGTATGCACCACATTACGGCCATCTCCTCCAATCTCGAGCGGACGGATGCCTTTTATAGCGGGTTGTTGGGTATGGAACGCATTGGGATCCACTCGGGCGACTCTAACTCCGCGCACTGGTACTGGGGTGTTGAGGGCGGGCAGCCCGGTACCCTAATCACGTACGTGGAACGGGATCCGCGGCGGGAGCCGCGAGCGCGCTATGGCGCAGGGCAAACCCATCACTTTGCGCTCGCCGTTCCGGACGCAGAGACCCAACTCCAGTGGCGAGCGAAACTGGTCGGGGCAGGATTGCGTGTATCGCCCGTGATGGACCGAATCTATTTCAAGAGCATTTACACCAACGACCCCGACGGGCACATTGTCGAACTGGCGACGCGGGGACCGGGATTCGCAGTGGATGAAGAGGTATCTGCTCTCGGGACCGACCTGAAACTGCCGCCCTGGCTGGAAAGATACCGCGGCGAGATCGAGGCGAGCTTGGCTCCACTCACCGCGCCGGCATGGCACGCCCTGCAACCGGCATGAGACCTTTCAGCGTTTATCCGCATTTAAAATAATCGTTGACGGCCTGTAGGAGGTCGAGTATAATAGGACTAGCCGTGCGATAGTTTGGATCCTTGCACCGACTGGGAAAGGATGGGGCGGTGGCAGATATCAAACATCTCTCCCTCTTGATGAAGGGAGTTGCCGTCTGGAATGAATGGAGAAGTGAACATCCGGATATCCTGCCGGACTTGTTCAGGGCAGACCTCAGCCGTGTCAACCTCCAGGGAGCCAATCTTTCCAGAGCGAGTCTATTCAAAGGCAACCTAACCGGCGCAAACCTTATCGAAGCGGACCTTAGCGGTGCGAACCTGAGTGGTGTAAACCTCAGTGGGGCCGATCTCGCAGGTGCGGACCTGAGAAAAGCCATTTTAATCGAGGCCAAACTGATTGAGGCCAAACTGATCGGCGCCAAATTCCCCGGCACCAATCTTTTCAAAGCAGACCTCAGTCGCGCCAACCTCTTTAAAGCGGACCTCAACCATGCGGACTTTGAGGGGTCCACTCTCACACGGGCGAACTTCAACGAAGCCAATCTCGACGGCGCCAACCTCAACAAGGCGAACTTGACCGGGGCAACGCTACTGGCTGCCAGTCTCGTCGAGGCCGACTTGAACGGCGTCTTGCTGAGCGATGCGGACCTGAGCGGAGCCAATCTTTCAGGAGCGCTTCTCGGCGGTGCGAACCTGGGCGGTGCTGACCTCGACGGCGCCAATCTCACACGCGCGAAGCTTTCCAAGGCGAACTTTGCCGGAGTTGATCTCCACGGCGCCGACCTCAGCGATGCCGAACTCTCCGGCGCCGATTTCGGCGAAGCCAACCTAACCCTCGCCAAGTTCAGGCAAGCCAACCTCAACCGCGCGAGCTTTGGGCGGGCGAGACTCTCCCGCACGGATTTGAGTAGCGCGGACCTCACGGGCGCCGACTTGAACGGTGCAGACTTGCGCGGAGCCAATCTCTCGAGAGCCATCCTCAGCGAGGCCAACTTTAGCGGTGCGGACCTGAGTGGGGCAGATCTGCGCGGGGCAGACCTGACCGGTGCATACCTGTCCCGAGCCAAATTCGTCGGCGCCGACATTCGGGAGACGGATTTCACCCGGGCGCGCTTGTGGCAGACCGTCTTCATTGGTGTCGAACTCAGCGCTGCCAAAGGGCTCGAGAACGTCAACCACATGGGACCCTCCCATATCGGGCTAGACACCATCTACCTCTCACAAGGCAAGATCCCGTCCATATTTCTCCAGGGTTGTGGTGTTCCAGAAGGGTTTATCCAATTTTCTCGATTTGCCGCCGCCCATGAAAAGGACCTCGAATTCTGCGCCATCAGCTACTCGATCCGGGACCGGGAATTTGCAAAGAAACTTCATGACAGTCTGGAAAATGCCGGGTTGCGCTGCTGGCTTGCTCCGGACGATCTGAAAAGCGGCGATCTCTTCCACATCCGGGTTGAAGACGCAATCAAGGTCTACAGCAAGTGGTTCCTTATTTTCTCGCAGAACTCGATGGAAACCTCCTGGATCGAAGGCGAGGTCGAGTCAGCGCTGGAAAAAGAGCGGCGGCAAGACTCGGTTGTACTGTTTCCCATTCGAGTTGACAATGCCGTGAATATCAGCACATACTCCTGGGCCGTCAAGCTGCGCGAGTCCCGGGAGGTTGAGGATATGAGTGAGTGGTCAGACGAATCTTGTTACCGTCAGGCAGTGTCCCGGTTGATGGGCAGGCTGCAAGGTGAGGAAGAGACAAGTATCCAGTAGAATCGATTCGATCCGGCATGCCGCGCCGGCAAAACGGAACTGCATTCTGGTTGCCCCTTGGAGGATTTATGGGATCGTCCTCTGTACTAGACCCACCGCCCGAACCGCGCTCGGTTGAAGAAACCGGGCAAAGCCTTGCATTTATTGCCGACCTTGCCCTCAAGACCATGTATACGCGCAGCTTTATGAAAGGGCACGAGTTGGCGGACCTTATGAATTTGCCCTTTGCAAATATCCTGGACAGCGTGTTGGAATATTTGCGCCGTGAACATTTGACAGAAGTGCGGGGTTCCACCGGGTTTGGCGAATCCTCATACCAATACGTTCTATCGGATGAGGGTTGTGCGAGGGCGCGCGAGCTCATGGGGCAGAACCAGTACGTCGGTCCAGTGCCGGTCTGTATCGACTCGTACACCAAGATGGTCAAAGCGCAGTCGCTGGCTGGGCAGACCATCAGTCTGAATATGCTCCGCCAGGTTCTGTCACATCTTGTCGTCAACAACATGATCATCGGCAAGTTGGGGCCCGCCATCAATTCCGGCAAGTCCATATTCCTCTTTGGCGAACCCGGGAATGGCAAGACCTCGATTGCCGAAGCCATCGGCACGCTTTTGCCGGGAGCGATCTGGGTGCCCTATGCCATCAGCGTAGACGAGCACATTGTTCGCGTTTTTGATTCCTTACATCATCGGGCTGTACCGGAAAAAACGGCAGAGGACGACGCGCTTCCCGGGGCTCGCAAGGGCGAACATTACGACCGCCGGTGGGTGCTCATTCATCGACCCCTCATATCTGTAGGCGGCGAGTTGACCTTGGAGAACCTTGACCTGGTGTTCGACCCCACCAAGAAATTCTATGAGGCGCCCAGCCAGATGAAGGCGAATGGCGGTGTGCTTTTGGTGGACGACTTTGGGCGCCAACAGGTGAGCCCGCGTGAATTGCTCAACCGGTGGATCGTCCCCCTCGAAAAGCGCGTTGACTATTTGACGCTCGCGACGGGGCATAAGGTGGATGTGCCGTTCGATGCGCTCATTATTTTTGCCACGAACCTCAACCCGAAGGAATTAGTGGACGAAGCGTTCCTGCGCCGGATCCGCTACAAAATCCACATCGGCGATCCGACGTGGGATGAGTTCCGCGAGATATTTGCGCGCGAGGCGGCCAAGCAGGGAATACCGTATACCGACGAAGGTTTGAGATACCTCATTATGGAGTACTATATCAAACCCAAGCGTCAGCCGCGCGCCGTTCACGCCCGCGACATATTGGAAGAATTGGCCGATATCGCGCGTTTTTACAGCATCCGCCCGTCGCTTGACAAACGGCTCGTGGACCTCGCCTGCCATTCCTATTTTCTGGAAGGCTGAGTAGACACGCTCTCAGGGACCGCAGTGCAAGTCCATTTTCGGTCAAAATTGTGTGGCATTTTCTCACAAAACCATTGACTTTATCTGAAAAGGGCATTATTCTGGATGTGAAAAATTTCATAGTTTTTCTTAATCTTTCTGAAAGAGCCACAAATGAGCACTCGCAAGGCCCACCCGAATTTGCTCGACGTGGCGCGTCATGCCGGCGTATCTCCCGCCACGGTCTCGCGGGTGCTGAATAACACTGCACCCGTGCGTCCCAGCGTCAGGGAGCGTGTGCTGGCGTCGCTCAAATCCCTAGATTACGAACCCCCCTCTTCTCGTTCGCCTTCCTCGCTCGTTCAGAGTACCATCGCCGTCGTGCTTCCCGATATTCTCAACCCGTTCTTTACCGAAATCGTTCGAGGTATCCAGGACGAAGCCGGGCCAGACCATTATATGCTCTTGCTGTTTGATACCAGCGAGGACCCCCGAATCGAACAGCAGATCCTCCAGATGTTGGTGCAACGCCCGGTGAGCGGGATCATCTTCTGTGCATCCCGTCTTGCAGGCCGGGACCTGATTGAAATGGCGACCAAGCACGATACGCCGATGGTCGTCATCAATCGCAAGATCGACCATCCGCGCATCCCATGCGTCATGCTCGATTTTGAAAATGGCGCCTATCGCGCCACCCGCCATCTGCTCGATTTGCATCATTCCCGCATTGCCTATATCAAGGGTCCCGTCACGTCCGAGCCCTCCGCCGCTCGCCTACGGGGGGTAGAAATGGCTTTGGCGGAGGTGGGGCTATCGCTCAAGCCGGAGTGGTGCCCTGCCAGTTTCCCCAACGTAGATGGGGGTTTCCAGGCGATGAGCGCGCTCCTAGCCCTTCAAGCCTGTGATCGGCCGACTGCAGTCATCGCCTATAACGATATGATGGCGCTCGGTGCCCTGCACGCTGCGCGTGCCCATCATTTGCGCGTGCCGGAAGACATGTCCGTTGTCGGGTTTGACGATGTAGCCATGGCGGCGCACTCGAATCCGCCTCTCACCACTGTCGCGCAGCCAAAGCACCGGATCGGGCAGTTGGCTATGGAGATCCTGCGCGGGATGATCCAAGGCGATACCTTTCTGGGCGATGGCTACACCTTGTTGGAGAGCTCTTTTGTCGTTCGAGAATCCACCGGCCCCGCGCCTTTGCGCAACGGGAATGGAGTATCAATTTGATGACACCGTGGGAAAGATTTTCCGCAGTTGCGCTCGGTCAAAAGCCTGATCGCGTGCCGGTGGCTTGTATCGTGGACAGCCCGTGGCTGCCCGGCTACGCGGGTATAGACGTGTTGGACTATTTTCTAAAGCCGGACGAATGGTTGCGCATCAATCTTGGCTTGCTGGAACGCTTTCCGGACGTTGCCTGGGTTCCGGGATTTTGGGTCGAGTACGGCATGGCAGCCGAACCTTCCGTGTTTGGCGCGCGCATTGCCTGGAGTCACGATGCGCCGCCCTCTATAGAACCGGTGCCAGGTGGAATGGACGCGCTCGTCAACCTGGACCTGCCGGATCCGCATACCAGCGGACTGATGCCGCTGGTCCTCCAACTCTATGCCAATGCGGAAAGAAGATTAGAACCGGAGGGCCTCGGCATCAAAATGGTCGCCGCGAGGGGACCGATGGCAGTAGGCGGCTGGGTACTCGGCGTGAGCGATTTCCTGCTCGCACTCATGACAGAGCCGGAGACCGCGCACCGGTTTATGGACCTGGTGACGAGGACGATCATCTCCTGGCTGCGCGCGCAAATGGAGGTCCTGCATGCTCCGGAAGGCATCATGCTGCTTGACGACATCGTCGGCATGATCTCGCCGCAGACCTTTGACGAATTTGCCCGTCCTTACCTCACGCGTATCTTTGAGGCGTTCCCCGGCCTCATCAGGGTTTTTCACAACGACACGCCCTGCCCGCGCCTCGTCGAGCCCATGTCCACCATTGGATTTGACGTCTTTAACTTTAGCCACAAGATGGATATAGGGACCGTCCAGTCACAGATGCCGAACATCGCACTGATGGGGAATGTCCCGCCGCTCGATCTGATGGTGCGCGGGACGCCCGAGCAGGTGGAGGCATGGGCGCTCTCTTGCGTTCAAAAGACCGGCGGGCGAGGGCTGATTCTTTCACCCGGTGGAGGCGTCAGCCCAGGGACGCGGGCAGAATGCATTGACGCACTGGTCAGAGTTGGAAACGCATCGACGAGTTCAGGTTGATTGACGAATGATTTGTGGGACAAATCTCCGTCCTCGGCGGTTGGCCTTACTTGATTTTATGTATTGAAAGTAGATCCTGTATATGGGAGCGTTTGAATGGACCAAGACCGTTACGTTTTCAGCACTCGTAATTTTGTCCATTATCGTTTTCCGACGCATGTGAACGACCTGGTGATGGACCGTTCTGAAGCGGAAACATCAGAAGTGTTCATCGTCGTGCTCGAACCAGGCGAAGCGCCGCCTTTGCATGTCCATCATGACACGGAACAGATCTTTTATATCATGGTAGGGACCGGTCTCCTGGAAATCGGAGAGGCGTTGAGACCCTTCCACGTCAAGCCGGGCGACGTCGTCCGAATTCCACCCCACGCGTTTCATCGCATCCACTGCACAAGTCCGGAGCCGCTGCGTTATTTAAGCGTGGACTGTTTCCTCGGGGGGCGACCCAAGAACGAGCCGACCTGGGATAGCCATGTGCGAGCTATCTGTGCCGCGAACGGCTGGGATTTTGAGAAGCTAAAAACCACCACGTAGCTCTGAAGGGTATATGTCACTCGACTTTTCATCCCTCTATTCATTATATCGTTCCGAATTATTGGACCGGACCGTACCTTTCTGGCTCAAGTATGGCGTTGACTGGAAGAATGGCGGCATTAGCACGTGCATCTCTGATACCGGAGAGGTATTGAGCGAAGACAAGTACATGTGGTCCCAATTGCGCGCACTCTGGACCTTTTCGACTCTCTATAACAAGGTTGAGAGGCGGAAGGAATGGCTTGACGTAGCGGAGCATATCTATGATTTCGTCAGGAAATAC
>JBLMXX010000124.1:0-15089 GCA_050257995.1 Acidobacteriota bacterium
ACAACGCGTGAAACTTGCTGCCCCACCACTCGCCGAGTGGGTAAGCCGTCACCAGCCGCCAGGCAAAATCGGCGAGTGAGTCATATCCGGTCACCGGGACGCGGTGGAGCGCCAGTGGATCGTCGAGCCGGGTGGACACGCCGATTTCGGTCGTGCACGCCGAACGGTACCCAGCGCGTGCGGCGAGAGCACGCACGCTTTCGTCGAATGACCCGAAGGGAAAAGCCAGGTGGCGCACCGGACGATGCAGGTGCTGTTGCAGAATTTGACGCGATTGGCACAGTTCTGCCTCGCAAGCTTCCGGGCTCAAGCCGGCCAAATGTGGATGACTCAACGTATGCGAGCCAATTTTATAACCGGCCTCCGCCAGTTCGCGCGCCGTTCCCCAATCGATCAGGTCGAGTTCAAACCCTTTGATCGGGCGCAACCACCGGCTGGGCTGCCCCATCAACCCGGCGACGAGATAAAAGACCGCCGTAAAACCATACTGTCTCAGGACCGGAACAGCGTAGTTGATACAGTCCCGGTAGCCGTCGTCGAATGTGATGACGACCGGACGTCCCCGCAGGCGCGCGATGCCTGCGCGATAATCGAGCAGGGTGTCCAGGTCGACCGGCACATACCCAGCCGAATGCAGCCACTTCATTTGCCTGGCAAAAGCAGCCGGGGTGACAACATACTTTCGAAAATCGGGCGGTGATTTTGGCGAAACCTCATGGTACATGAGGATCGGTATCGCGTTGACCTGTGGCTGGTTCATTTTCCAATCATCATCCAGGCTGGTCGCCCGGGTGGGTCCGCAATTCCGCAAAAATCACTTCCCACCGCCGCGCATACGCGGCGGGAGAATAATGCTCTTGTACAAAGGCGCGAGCGTGGTCTCCCAGTTCTCGTCGCGCGCCCGGAGAGCGCAGCAGGTCCGCCGTCGCGCGGGCGAGTCCCGCGGCATCGTCTGCTACTACTACGGGAGGTGGACCCCCTTGGATGTCCAGGCCGTCGACTCCCCGCGGGGTCGCGACCACGGCTTTGCCGTACGCCATGCCTTGCAGCACCTTCATCCGCTGCCCGCCCCCGGTGCGGACCGGCGCCATCACCACCGCGGCGCGCTCGAAATACGGCTTGATCGCCGGCACGAACCCCGTGACGAGGATGCCGTCGCCGGCGAGCGCGCGGACACACTCGGGTGGGTCACCGCCGACAATGCTCAAGCAGGCATTCGGAATCTGCTTTCTCAGCAGAGGCATGATCTCCGTGCCCAGCCAGAGCGCGGCGTCGACGTTGGGCGGATGGGTCATATTGCCCATGAACACCAGGTGATTGTCCTCTTCCCGGAGCGGGTCGGTATCGTCCGGCAGTTTGACGCCGAAGGGATTTACGCGCACCCGTGACGCCAGGTGCGGCGCCATATTTTTGACGGCCGCCGCATCGCGCGGCGAGTAAACCTGAATGCGGTCGAAACGACCCCACACCGATAACTGATATTTCCGCCAGCGCTGCCAATCCGCCTCGCGCAGTGCCGCGCGCAGCGATCTCTCCCGTGCCAGGCCACGCCAATTGACCGGGCGCGGCCGTCGGACCTCGTGCTCGGTCAACACTTTCGGCGCGCGCGTTTGAAAGCGATAAACCCCCGTCGCGTTATCTTCGGCAATGACAACGTCGTAAGCATTCTCCCGGAGCAATCGATCGATCGTCAGTTGAGCGGCGGCTTCCCAAAACCAGATCGTGCGAAAGGGATATGCCCCCCGCAGCCACGTACTGGCAAAGCGCCAGCGCCTCTCCCAGCGCGCCCACCCGCGCGGCTCGACGCGGCGGATGGCATGGACCTGGACGCCCAACTCGCGCAAACGGCCCGCCGCCTCCCACTCCTGCGCGTCCGGACCGGCAATCGTCACCAGTGTGATCGCGTGATGCGCGGCTAGCCCGGTCAACTCCGCGTACAAATTGATGGGAATGGCGCCCGGCGCCTCGGTCCGGGGAACCATCGGTGTTACGACGAGAATATTGATTTTGCACCTCTAGCGCGGAGGGTGTAACGCCCCGAGCCATCGATTAAAGGACCCGCGCGTTTCCGGAAACATGAATTTGACGGCGAGCGGGCGCGCCAGGAATTTCGGTACCACCGCCATCAGCGCAAACCATACGACGAACATGACCTGCATGACCGGCGAAATGTCAAAGCGGCGTCGCGCGGCGCGTATCCCCAGGATGAACAGCCCGCTCGCGGTGTCCCCGGCGAGGGGATGCTGTCCCGGGTCCAGGCGCAGCGAGATCAGCCGGTTGGCGATGTACGAAGTGGAGAGCAGGTCGCCCTGCCGATCCGGTCTGGTTTCGATGCCAAGTTGTTCTGCATATTTTTGGATATAGGCGTGAGTCGTGCGTGAATACAAAATCGTCTGGCGGACCCGCGCAATGTTAATGTCAGAGGTACTTTGCTCGTAATAGTTCGACTCATGCACCCGGTAGTACGCCCCGACCTGATCGAGCGAGACCACCGGTCCGAACAACCGGGTCAGGTGGGACAGGTACCAGTCGGCGCCGACCTGGCCGTAATCGAACGCGGGAATGGGAAAGATCCGGCGGAGGACCGCGGCGGAAAAGGCGTTTCCGCTGGTTGCCATCCAGGTCAGATCATCCGGAAAATTGACGGCGTGCCGTCTCAGGTCGCCGCTCAACAGCGGCAAATGCGGCGGCGGCTTGCTCACGCCGGTCTGATTTCCCTGCGCATCGATCACCCGCATGCGGTATTGCACTATAGCGACCGAGGGTTGGGCTTGGAAAACTTGCGCCACCCGGTAGGCGATGTCCGGCAGCAGCACGTCGTCCGCATCCAAAAAGATCACACCCGCGTAATGGCATGCCTCGAACCCGCGGTTGAAGGCCGACGCTTGCCCGCCCTGCGCTTGAAGGATCGGAACAATTCGCGTGCCATAACCCTGGATAATGTCGCGCGAATGGTCCGTCGAGCCATCGTCTACGACGATCACCTCACAATCACAGCGAACCTGACACAGGGCACTCTCGATAGCGGCACTCAGAAAACGCGCATAGTTGTGGTTGGTGATGACGATACTGATCAATGGGACATTCTACTTGGTTCGGTCCAGGACCACCTGGCGATAAATCGATTGCGGCCGGTCCAAACGGTATAGGTCGGCTTCGAGTCGCGCGTTACCGGCTGGCGCGGCCGGCAAATCCAGCGTGGCTTCCCACTTTTCGCCCGGACGGAGTGTAAAGTTCGGCGCCCGGTTGATCACCTGACCGTTCACTTTAATTTCGAGCGAATACTCCACCGGCGAAACCTCCGAACTGCTCACGCCGAATCCAACCGGGGACTGGGCCGAATCGGACGGGACGACCCACAAGGCGGTGTAACCTTCGATACTCGGAGGCGCGGCGGGAGCACGCGCAATCGTCAGAGCGACAATCCCGATGGCGAGCGCGAGCAACAGCAGCAGCCCATCACGCGCGCTCAAGCCAAGGGCGACGTGCGGCATTTCCCACGCTCGCCGCAAGGCGGCGATGATGAAAAAGAGAACGGAAACCCCGACCAACAGCAGCGACCAGGTCGCCCGCTCCAAGCCCCACGGCGTCAAGTTGAGGACCAGTCCTCCCAGCGCATCGACGGCGAGGCTCACGCCGACGCTCAAGACGATCCGTTCCGGAATGCCGGCAAGGGATCGCGGCAAGAGGGCTTGCGTGATCAGATAGCCGGGCAAGACCAACGCCAGGACCAGTCCAAAGACCAGTTGTACCGCCGAGCGGTCCACGACGAGCAGCGCCAACAGTGCCAGTCCCAACACTAACAGAGCCACGGCGATGCCGGCGACGATAATGAGAGCGCGATTATTCAGAGCCATCCAGACCTCGCACGTCATAGATCACGATATTGCCGCCGTCGAAAAGGCGATTGACGTTATCCACCCGGTCGAATTTTTGATACACGACGGGATCGAAAAGGGCGATCGTTCCATCGGCGACCTCGGACTTGCGATCGAAAAAGGTCCCGATCATGTGATCCCCACTGACGCGCCGGCGATCGAACAGCAGATAAGCGATGCCGTGGTAATGGATCGTATCGATAACGCTTTTATCGACGAGGCGCGCCGTCAGCATTTGGCGAATTTCGAGATCATCGCCGGTGACCGCGCGCTGCTCTCCATATGACTGCAGCAGTCGCGCGTTCGAGCCATCGGAGGCGATCCGATTGCCCGCGCCGAGAAATGCCTTCGTCCAGCGCGCCGCGCTCACGCCGGGCGGTTCCAATAATTGCGCGTCGGCAGACACCACGTACGGTCGCGGCAGTCGATCGTTCGGGGGCCAGCCGGCGATCACGCCCCCGACAAACGCAAACGCGACCAACCCGGCGAGAACGGCCGCGGCGGCGCGACCGTAGGGCGACTTGAGCCGGCTCGCCCCCGCCCCGACGAACACGCCGGCCTGTTCCGGCAGTCGTAATTCGACGATGCCGACCGCCAGCACGAACGCGATGGCGATGAAGAGAAACATGGAGGACCGGTTGGCGATTTCCCAGCCCGCCCCGGTAAAGCGCAGCAGCAGTAATGCAAAGTACGTGGGCGCCAGCAAGCCCAATGCCACCGCAAAGGGATTGTGACGATACTTGCGCCACGTGTAGAGCAGCCCCGCCGGCATGCCTGCCAGGATGACGGCGATCGAGCCGATTCCCGTGATGCGTTCCCATAACGGCGCCAGGTACCCCGTCGTCGAGCGGAATAGTTCGCGCCCACTCTCTTGGCCGGTCACGAATCGAACGGCGGAGGCGAACGCCTCGCCAAACAATGGAAGCAGGTAGGTCAGGGTCAGCCGCGCCACCGTGCCCAACCATGCCAGGGTTGCGACGGAGGCGATCACCGCTAGAATCCACGGGCTCTTTTGCTCACCCTTGGAAGTGAATTTGAACAGAAGCGTGAACAGCCACAAGAATCCCACCACCGCATAGGTCGTCAAATGGTGGGTGATGACGACCGCCCCAAAGATGATCAAGGCGATGGCATCGAACGCCAGGCGGTGAGACCGGTCTTGAACGTTGGCGCGGCGGCTGACGATGAACAAGAACAACGCCGCGAGAGACAAGGCCAGAGTTTGGTACGATAACTGGGAGAGCCAGAATAGGAAATTGGCATTCAGCATGTACAACAGCGCTGCCAGTCCGGCAATGCGCGCCGAGCCGCTGATCTCTTCGAAAAAGAGAAAGAGCGAGAGGACCAGGACCAGGCGCGCCGCACCGATCACGACAATGCCAGCATCAAAGGGCGATAATCCGCCCAGGGCGGCGAGCGCCGCGACGACGCTCTGCAGTCCGGGGTAGAGCGGCGTAATTTGCAGGATCAGGTTGCGATTGAAGAGATGGTTGGTGGTCAGCGTCTGGTCGGCATTGAACACGTGGATCAATTCATCCGAGAAGGTAAAGGCGTACGGACTGTGCATATACTTGACGACATAGAGCGCCAGCCCCAACACCACCACCAACCCTATCCGCTCGCGGCGCGCTGCATCGCCGGTCAGGAGCCGGATCGCGAACGGTGTCAAGATGATGAGAATGCCCAGCCAAAACAGCGGTTCCGCCAATGGCTCGCCGTTGATCCCCGCTCGGTCCGCCAGAGCGACCACCAGTAACCCGACCGATGCTGTCACGCACAAGGCGGGCAGCCACCCCCAACCGGTAGGTTCATCAGTTTTCATTTTGCATCACCAATTGATATACTTGTTCGATTCGCGGCACGATCGCGCTCGCTCGAAATTCCATTGCCCTCTGGCGGGCGGCTTGTCCCATTCGCTCGATGAGAGCGGGGTCGGACAATAAACCCTCTATCGCTTGGCGCAAGCCGCCGGTGTCGCCGGGCGGCACCAGGAGACCGGTTTTGCCGTGGACCACGATATCGGGCAGCCCCCCGATCCGCGAGGCGATGACCGGTCGCCCGGTCGCCATCGCTTCGAGTGCGGCAATCCCGAATGTCTCCGGACCGATCGAAGGCAATAGTCCGATCAGACTCTGGCGCCACGCTTCCATCACGGCATCGTGCGGCAGCGGCTCCAGCACGACGACGTTATCCGGAAAGCGCACCGGAGTATCCGCG
The DNA here is from genome assembly GCA_050257995.1 of Acidobacteriota bacterium. Taxonomy (GTDB): domain Bacteria; phylum Chloroflexota; class Anaerolineae; order UBA4142; family UBA4142; genus JBLMXX01. The sequence continues at coordinate 6,096 of JBLMXX010000124.1, forward strand.
TCTTTGCGACCGATGAGCACCAGAGGCGGCGCGTTGGCGATACCGGCGTATGCCGCCAGCAATACCGTGATCCCTTTGAACAACCGCAGGTCGCCCACGTAGAGCAGGAAGGGCCGGTCGGGCAGTTGAGCCAGCCGCGGGTCGTGATCCGTGCCGTTGGATTCAATACGGTCCGGTATGAAATTTGGAATGATCCGGGAACGGCGCTGACCGGAGCCCATCCCCGTCCTCAGCGTGACCGCCTGGCTGACCGGTATGAACATGTCGACCAGCGACCGCTCGAATGCGCTCATCACCCAATTGCCGATCAGCGTCGGCGTCCCTTTGGCGGCGCCGTAATGCTCCACCGCGCATGCCCAGCATTTTACGCCCGCGCCGTCGCAGGGTGCATTGGAACGCAGCATGCTCTTCTTGGCGCAGACGAGGCTGTAATCGTGCAAAGTCATCACGAGTCTCGCCCCGCTCCATTTTTTGAGCGGCAAAAAAGAGCGCACCAGCCAATTGTGCCCGTGAACGATTTCCGGGCGCTCGATCCCGATGATCCGGCGCAGCGCGAGAACCAGTTCGGGATCGGGAAAAGGCGGCGCGTGCCTGCGACCGGACTCGCTGAACAGTTGCGCCGCCCGCTGGGCCGTCCCCCGGATCCGGTAGACGCGCACGCCGCGCTCGGACTCGAATTCCGGCAGACCGGCGTGCCACAGCGTCGCGACTGCCACCTGATGCCCACGCTCGACCAGCGCCGCGGACAGGTCCTGCACGTGACGCTCCTCGCCTCCGACGGTGGGCGGATAAAACTGGGCGAGCATCAAGATGCGCACGTGCGTCCTTCGACAATCGAGCGATACAGCGCCATCAGACTCGCGGCGCAATCATCCCAACTGGGAAGATGAAAGGGCGGCGGCTGGAGGGGCTGGCGCAGCGATTCCAGCACCGCCGCGGCAATTTCATCCGGCGCACTGTTTAGCGGAACCGCGCGCGCAAGCCCCCTGGCTGCCAACTCCTGCAAGCCTGACGTATCGGCGAGGAGCACGGGACGTCCGAGCGCCAGGGCTTCCAGGATCGCGATGGGCTGTGTTTCGTACTCGCTGAGCAAAACCACCAGCGCGGCCTGGGAGAGTTCAGCCGCCATCCCTTCCCGGTCACCTGCCGGAATAGCGCGAATCTCGACGCGGTCCGCCACACCCAGTTCCTGCGCCAGCCGTTCCAGGTGAGGTCGGAAAGGACCCTCGCCGGCGATCCACAAACGCGCCTCCGGCTCTTGCTCCAGGACCTTTGGGAACGCCGATAGGACCCGGTGGTGCCCTTTATATTTCTCCAAGCGCCCGATCGACACGATGCGCATTTTTTCAACCGCGGCGCCGTCCGCTCGCGCCACCATGGGCAAATCGGAACCGTTCGGAATGAGCACGAATTTCTCTGGGGGCAAGCCCAACGACTCGAACGTTTTTCGCTCAAAGTTTGCGAGCACGACCAGTCGCTCGGCGCGCGCCAGCAAGGGACGCAAAAAAGCGCGCTGGGCGCCGCGGAATACGTTGCGAAATCGGGAGGAATGCCCACCCCCGTGAAAAGTGACGACGTAGGGAATGTGGGCACGCCGGGCAGCCAGCATCGCCAGCGGCGCCACCAGGGTGTGGTACGATTGGACGTGGACCAGGTCCCATTTCCCTTGCGTGATGGCGCCATAGATCGCGGGAGCAAAATAATAATCGCGCCCTTGGGGAAAGGCACGCACTCTTCGAATCAGGACGCCGTCGGATGTCTCCGCAGGAGAGAGCCGTCCGGTCGGATCCGTGGTGAGAACGGTCACGTCCAATCCCGAGCGCGCGATACGCCGCGCCACCTGGTAGACGTGATTCTCAACTCCCCCGATGTAGGGAGGAAAGCGCGGCGTAACCAACAGCAGCCGAAGGGGCTGTCTTGTCACCGTCGCAGAGCCGGCAGGCGGGTCCGCGGAGAAACGTTGTTGAAAGAGATACAAGATAGAGTCCGATCATCTTTGCGTGGCGTGGCGGTCGGTCACCTCGCCCCTGAAATATCCGATGGCCGTCCACGCCAATCCGGCGACAATCGCCAGAGCGCGCAGAACGCCGTCCGGACCGCGCCGGGCGGCAGATTCGACCAACCCGGCCGCGATTCCACGGGTGAGCGTCTTGACGACAAAAGAGCGTTCCGATTCAAGCGCGCGCTCGGAACCGACGAGCCGCGCCACCATGGCTTTGGAGCGCCCTTCCGAAGCGCAGCGCGCCAGGAAATATTTCCGCGTCGCCCGGACGCGGGGGACCCGGTGGTGGACGACCGCGTCCGGTTGGTAAAGCAATTCGCGGTCCGGCAATTGCTGCCGGGCGCGAATGCAGAATTCGGTTTCCTCGCATCCGAACGGCAGGGTCTCCAACCCCCCCAGCCCGTTAGTAAAGCCGCCGGCGCGATCAAACGCCGCGCGGCGAAACGACATATTGCACCCGATCAGGTTGCGCACCGGCGCCGTTGTGACCGGCATGCCTCGATACGTGCAGCCGACGACCCAGAGAAACTCATCCGGAAACCAGCGCGGCCGGGCCACTTGCCACACCGGAAGGATGGCGCCGCCAACTCCCAGCACCTTCGGATCGTGATAGTGCTCGCCGAGGCGGCTGAGCCAGTCCGGCGCGGCAACCGCGTCTTCGTCGATAAACGCGATCACGTCACCGCCGGCGGCGGCGACGCCGGTGTTCCGCGCTCCCGCCAGCCCGCGCGGTTCGCGATTCGGAATGACCATCACCCCCGGGAACTGCATGCACGCCCGGTCCAGCAACCTGGGATTGTAATCGACGACGACGATGATCTCTTTACACGGAACAGTCTGCCGCTGCACTGATTCCACGCACGCGAGCAGTTGTTCCCAGCGAGCTTCCGTGTAGGCGCAAATAACGATCGAAACGTCAAGCGAGTTCAGCGTCCACATCAACGGGCCAAACCACGCGGAGGTCTCAGCGCGCAAGGAATACCCTGGGAGGGTAAGGTGACCGGCGATCCGTATGACTCTATCATCCGATGTTTACCCGCGATTCGCAGACTCGTCCCCAAAGCGGGACCGGTTCATGCGCTCCCCCAGAATGGTCTTGAGCACCCGCCACCCGTCCGGGATGGTCCGCAATCGCCCGGAGCCGTAGATGCGCTTGGACTCAAAACTCGGCACTTCGGTAATGCGGAGGTTCGCCATGCGAGCGCGCACGTTAATCAATGTTTCTATCTCAAAACCATCGCTGTGCAGATTGAGCGCCGGGATAGCCCTCGCCCAAAAGGCGTTGTAACCGTAACACAGATCACTGTAGCGACCGCCGAATAACAGCCGCACGGCCATGGTCAAGCCCCAGTTACCCAGCTTGCGGTAAAAGGGCATGTCGCTCGTGCCACCACCCTGGAGAAAGCGCGAGCCCTTTGCAAAATCCGCTCCCGTCAGCAACGCGCCGACGAACGCCGGAATCTCAGCGGGGTCATTCGAGCCGTCTGCGTCCAACGTGACAATAACATCGCCCTGCGCGGCGGCAAAGCCGATGCGCAGGGCGTCACCTTTACCCCTGCCGGTCTGCATTATCAGCCGCAGGGTAATACCGTCGCTACGCCTATTCTTCTCGAACTGAGATAACGGATGCGCGCGATGGCGGCGTTCACACCTGACGATGTGATTGTTGGGCCAAAGATCGCATGCAACTTGCAGGGTGCCGTCCGTGGAATTACCGTCGACCAAAACGACTTCGTGAACCCACCGGGGGATGCGAGGGAGAACGTGCGGCAAATTCTCTTTTTCGTTGAGGGCCGGAATGATGACGCTGACACGCGGCATTTCCGGGATTGGGAAACGGGGAGAAAGGGCTGGCGCCACCCGGGGTTCGGTAAGAGTAAATAATGAGTCCATCGAAGTTACCTCTCACGCTAGGGTACATGACAGCCACGATGCTGGTAATATGCTGGACTTTCAATTATCAAGTATTGAAACGAGGCAGCTACCAATGACCAGGCGCCGGCTCGCGGTTGTTAGGGTAACGAGCGTTTATCCAGCCCGTACTATATAAGAGGGCTAGCTCGTTCCAGAAAATACAAACGGAACTAGTACTCGAGTACCCCCTCCGCAAGACAAAGTCTTGAGGTCGGTCGATGCTCATTAATTTTGATTATAGGTGTATTAACGAAAAAAGGGTTAAATTTGTTTTATGCGGACCTTAAATCTACCTTAAATTTTTGTGCCTGGGGAGATGGGGAGGGAAGTAGACATGTAGACAAGTATGAAGAGAACGGGGAAAACAGGGAGGCGACAACCAATGAGCCAATGGACCAATGGGCTATTGACTATTTGATTAATCGACCGATGGATTACTCAACTATCGCACTACTCGACTCCTCCAACGCATACCCCACTGCCTGCTCCAGCGTCAGCGCGCGACCCTCCGCCCAGGCGTTCGCGAACTCAGTCTCGTCCAGTTGTGCGCGAGCAACTCTGACGTAATGATCAAATTCCTTCTGGTCGGCGGGGTCCATGCGCCTTGCCATACCGATGCCTTCGAGCAATGCCTCTACCGCGCCAAACAGCCGCGCGGCGGGCGCGATCTTGCCGGTCGCGGCGAGAATACTCGCAAAGCCCGCCAGGCAACCCAGGATGGCCGTCTGGTTACCAAACTCTTTTGACAGTTTGACCCCTTCTTCGAACAGGGCTTGCGCTTTGCGATAATCGCCTCGATGAAGCGATACCCACGCCACGTTGACCGAAGGAGTGAGCAGGGCGCCGCGGCTGCCTTGGGCTCGCAGCAATTCAATGTGTTGCTCATAGAATTTGCCCGCTCGCGGATAGTCGCCGGCAAGTCGCGCCAATTCTCCCAACCCGTTGAGCGGATACCCCATTCTAAACCGGTCGCCGAGTTCCTGAAATTTGGCGAGGCATTGCAGGTAGCGTTCCTCCGCCGCCGCATAATGACCTTGTGCCACCGCCACGCTCGCCGACTGGTAAATGGCCATCGCCATTCCCCAGCGGTCCTGCAATTTCTCAAAAAGCGGCAAACATTCTTCAGAGCATACCTGCGCCGTCTGGTCGTCGCGCTGACGCGAAGCCGTCCGCGCCAGCCACAAAAGCGCAGTCGCCATTTCCTTTTCGTCTCCCGCCGTTCGAGCCGTCGCCAGGGCTTGGGCCAACAGAGCGCGCGCCGCCGCGAAATCGCGTTGAAGATACGCTAATTGTCCTGCGACGCCCAACGCGTGCGCGCGCCGGGCGGTCTGTCCCCACGGGTCCGTGAGCGGGAGCAGTTTCGCCAACCAGGCGCGTCCTTCGCCCGGGTTCCCGCGCATCGACCAGAAATTCAGCAAAGCCGAGGCTAATCTCAAGGCTAACTCGGCGTCGCTGTCGACGGCGCAATCCCAGGCCTCCCGCCAATTTTCGTGCTCGGCCTCCAAACGATCCAACCATTCGAATTGCGCCGCACCCTTCAGGAGCGGCTCTGCCTGTTCGGCAAAGGCGATAAAAAAATCGCGATGACGCTGGCGCAGTTGTCCCGTTTCACCCGCTGCCTCCAGTTTTTCGCAGGCGTACTCGCGAATAGTCTCCAGCATGTGATACCGCGCGTCTTCTCCCTGTCGCTCCACCTTTACCAGGGAGCGGTCGACGAGGCGCGTCAACAGGTCGAGCAGGGCGCGCGGGATGAGAGGCGCTTCGGAACAGACCCCTTCCGCCGCCTCGAGCGTGAAACCGCCCGCAAAGACGGACAAGCGCCGGAAGAGAGTGCGCGCCTCATCGAGCAGCAGGTCGTAACTCCAATCGATTGCCGCGCGCAAGGTCTGCTGGCGCGGCAGGGCGGTGCGACTTCCCTGAGTGAGGAGATTGAAACGATCGTTCAGGCGGGCGGCGATATGTTCAACCGTCAACAACTTGACGCGGGCCGCCGCCAGTTCCAGTGCCAGGGGAATCCCATCCAGCCGCCTGCAAATGGCAAGCACCGCGGCGGCGTTTCGCTCATTCAATGTAAAATCCGCTTTGACCGCGCTCGCGCGCTCGACAAAGAGACGGATGCTCTCGTACTCGATGAGCAAATCGGCTAACGGCACATGCTGTGGCCCGGGCAGCGACAGCGAAGGCATTTGATACACCCGCTCGCCCGTGATCCCCAAGGCTTCACGGCTGGTCGCCAGGATCCGCAAGCGGGCGGCGCGGGACAGCAGGTCGTCGGCGAGCCGCGCACACGCGTCGACGAGATGTTCGCAGTTGTCCAGGACGAGCAGGCATTGCTTATCACGCAAAAAGGTGATCAGGGATTCGGTCAGCGGCTGACTCGCCAACTCGGGCACGCCCAGCACGCGGGCGACGGTTTGCGGCACCCGCGCCTCGTCTTTCAGCGGCGCGAGGTCTACCCACCACACCCCATCCCCAAATTGGTCCAGCGCATCATTGGCCGTCTGAATGGCGGTGCGCGTTTTGCCGACGCCGCCCGGTCCCGTCAGGGTCAGCAAGCGGGAGGAAGACAATAACTTGCCGATCTCTTGCAATTCTTTGGCGCGCCCGATGAAACTGGTGAGCGGGACGGGGAGATTCGTCGAGCGGTCCGGCGGCGCGGTCGCTTGGGGTTGGGTTGGCGGCGCCGGCGGCTCCGGTAGAGCCCCCGGTCGCTCCCCGCTCGACAATTGAGCGAATAACGCCTGCGTGGCTTGGGAAGGGTCCACCCCCAGGTCGTCGCGCAGCGCCGCGACACAGCGTTGATACGTCAACGCCACTTTGGCCTGGTCGCCCCTGGCACTGTACGCCCGCATGAGCGCCCGGTATGCCGGCTCGGGCGTTTGCCCCAACGCGATCCACCGCTCCCCCCACTCCAAGACCTCCGACCACCGATGCGTGTCGACGAGCACGTCAAGCAGTTGCGCCATCTTTTGCTCAAATGCGCCGCGCACGCGTTCGCGCTCCAGCACTACCCACTCATCGTAAAAGCCCGGCAGCAATTCCCCCTGATACAGGGATAGGGTTTCGATCAGCGCCTCCGCGGAGACCGGCGTGGCCAGGGGCTTGAACACCTCTGCCACGTCCAGCCAAAACTCGGATTCGACGTTAAAGCCGATGGAGATTTCGTCGACCACCAGATAGGGAATGGCTTTCTTGCGCGGGGTTTTCGTCTCGACGGCTTTGCGCAGGCGCCACAGTTCGTGGCGGAGATTCCTGCGGGCATTCTCGTCCGTCGTGTCCGCCCAGAGGAGTCCGGCGAGTTTTTCGCGGCGGTGGGTCGTGCCCGCGGTGAGGAGGAGATAGGCAAGAAGGGATTGCGCCGCGCGCGCGGGGATGGCGAGGGGTGTGCCATCGCGGCGCACGTCAAATTGCCCGAGCAGCCTCACTGCGAGCACTGGATTGCCTCCGCAGAGGTGAATCAAGGTGGACCGGTAGAAGTGGCGGACGAGTCAAGTATAGCATTGGAAAAGACATCCTGCAATAGCCCTAGAGAAGGTACACAGGTAATCAGGTAGACAAGTAGACTGGGAAACAGGGACACTAGGAGACAGGCGCATCGGGAGACAGTGAGGATTTCAATCGGCGCAGCAGGGGCGTGCGCGAGGCGGGTCGTCACCGCGACAGGGGGACCGCCGTGGGGCAGATCGCGCGCAGGGGACATGCGGCGCAGCGCGGCCTGGTCTTGACGCACATGTTCTTGCCGAGCGCGACCAGAAGCGCGTGGTACTCGTTAAAGAGCGACGCCTCGCGCGGCAGATGCGCCATGAACAGGTCTTGGAGCGTGTCATAGGAGGCGTCCTCGTGCGCCAGCCCCAGCCGCGCGGCGATGCGGCGCGTGTAAGCGTCGACGACGAATATGGGCTTGGCTGCGGCGTAGAGGATGATCGAGTCCGCGGTCTCGGGGCCGATGCCATAGACCGCCAGCAATTCCTCGCGCAGGCGCTCCATGTCGGTCTCGAACAGGTGCGCCAATTGGCCGCGGTGTTGGTCGTACAAAAATCGCACGAACGCTTTCAACTTTTTCGCCTTGAGGTTGTAATAGCCGGAGGGGCGGATCAGTTCCGCTACGCGTGCCTCGCGCGCGCGGTGCAGGCGCTCCGGCTCGAGCAGTCCTGCACGTTTCAAATTCTCGATTGCCTTTTCGACGTTCGTCCACGCCGTGTTCTGGGTCAGGATCGCGCCCACGATCACCTCGAACGGGGTATTGCCGGGCCACCAGTGCTGGGGACCGAAATGTGCGTAGAGCAAAGTATAGACTTGACGCAGTCTCGCTTCCATGGCGGAGATTGTAGCAGAGAAGAGGGGGAGAGTAAAGAGTGAAACGTAAAAAGTAAAACGTAAAACGTAAGGAGCAAGGGATATTATGTAAAGGCGGGGTGGTGAGGATTAAGGGATTGATCGATTGAGGGGGTAAGGACGGAGAAAAGGACGCGCGGAGGGACATGTGGGTATATAATAGGGTCAAATCATGCAAAGGTTCTATCAAAGGAGTCAAATATGTTAATCGATACTGGCTTTTTCGTTCTCCGGCTCGTCCTCGGCCTTATCTTTATGGGGCATGGCGCGCAAAAACTCTTCGGCTGGTTCGGTGGTCCCGGACTAAAGGGCGTGACCGGCTGGTTGGGCTCGATGCGACTGCGCCCCGCGGCGTTCTGGGCGTGGGTTGCCGCGTTGAGCGAATTCGGCGGCGGCGCCTTGTTGGTGCTCGGTTTCCTCTCGCCACTGGGCTCGCTGGGCATTATCGCGACGATGATCACTGCGATCGCTTATGTGCACGCACCCAAGGGACTGTGGAATACGGCGGGCGGCTATGAATATCCGCTGGTAATTATCGCTGCGGCTTTTGCTCTCGGTCTGACCGGACCCGGAGCCTACTCGCTCGATGCGATTCTCGGTTTTGCGTTGCCCGCGCCGCTCACGTTCATCGTAGGACTGGTGGCGGTCGTCCTGGGCTTGCTCGTGGCAGAGTTGACGCGATCGCCGCAAGCCGCGCAGGCAACTACCGGCAAAAGTTAATAGACGTTTATTCCGCTGTCGCG
>JBLMXX010000125.1:0-3503 GCA_050257995.1 Acidobacteriota bacterium
TCGCGCAGGCGCGTTGGATCGCTGGTCACGGCTGGATCCGCCATCGCTTCGTGCAGTTCGTCATAGTGCTTTTCCAATGACTGCAGTTTCTCTAACATCATATCCTCAAATGATTACAGAAGACCATTATAGCCCAGTTTGAAACCTAGGGCAAACACCCTGCTTTAGCCGCGGACGCGCCGCCAAACGAACCAAATTTCCTCAGACCGCAGAACGAGCGTAATTCCGAAGTACACGATGGCACCCACCACTGCCCCCGCCCCCGCGATCAACAGCGATCCGCTGGCAGAGAAATTGTGAGCAAAGGGGACTATGATGGCAGCCATTGCGAGCGTTCCCACCAGGATGCGCGCTACCGAAAGCATCAAACGGCGATCGCCCGTCTCACCAATTCTCCGGCGCAATATTATCAACAGGATCAGCATCTCCAGAATGGTCGCGATCGAATTCGCAAGTGCCAGACCCCCTTGTGCCAGCGGTGTCACCAATACAACACTGAGCAAGACGTTGAGCGTCATGGCGGCGAGACTGATGGAGACCGGTGTTCGTGTATCGTGCATTGCATAAAAGGCGCGCGTGATAATCTCGAGTCCAGAATGGGCGAACAACCCAAGGGTATAGAATTGTAGAGCAAAAGCCGTTTGAGCGGTGGAGTGGGCGTCAAATTCGCCACGCTGGAATAGGAGCATAATCAGCGGTACCCCTAGCATGAATAACCCTGCCGAGGCAGGGATCGTGAGATAGAGTGTCGTGCGTAGAACATTCGAAAAAGTATTGCGAAACTCATCCAACTCTTTCCGTGCCATCTGTGCGGAAAAGGTGGGGAAGACGGCAGTAGCCAGTGACAGCGCGACAATCCCTTCCGGCAAGAGCATCACGCGCCAGGCATAGCTCAGTGCGGCAATGCGCCCTGCCGGCAATCCGGATGCCAGGATAGTATTGACGAGAAAGTTGATCTGGACCGCCGCCAGCCCCAGCGTACGCGGTAGCATCAGCCGCCCGACTTCATAGACATCGCTGTTCTTCAAACCCAGCGTGGATGTGTAATGCATCCGCTGTCGCACGAGCCAGGGAAGTTGAATCAAGAGGTGCAGAAAGGCGCCGGCAATTACCCCCGCCACCAACCCATAGACCCCCCAGTTCGGAGATAAAAAGACTGCTCCCGCAATGATGGCAAGGTTGTAGACAACCGGAGCCGCAGCAGGCAACAGGAAATGCTGGTAAGAGTTCAGAATGCCCATTACGATGCCGGAGAGACCGAACACGACCGGTGTGATGAGCATCCAGCGCATCAGGTTCGCAGTGAGTGCCTGGTCTGCGGGCTCAAAGCCGCGTGCCACCGTCGCCGCGACGACCTGGGGCGCCAGAATCGCCAGGGCCACTGCAATCGCCGTAAGCAGTACAAGCGCGAGATTCAGTACGGCACTCGCAAGGCGCCAGGCCCGCGGCGTATCTTGCATTGCGAGTGCAGAGGCAAAGGTCGGTATGAAGGCAGAGCCAAGCGCGCCGCCGGCAATCACATTAAAGACCAAATCAGGTATATTGAACGCCGCGAAATAAGCATCCAACTCCCTGGACGTCCCAAATTGGTGGCTGATGACCACGTCCCGGAGCAAACCCAATACACGGCTCGCGACGAAAAAGATCATGACGACGGTAGCAGCGCGGACAATCTGAGAATGCGGTTTTGGCAGCGAGAGCGCTTGGCGGGTCACCCATGCATTATATCACGAGCGTGATAAGGGAGCAAAACATTTTGCTTCGCCATTCACGTACCCCGCGATTCCATTTGTCAAAATCGCAAATCTGGTGTATTATGGGGCGCGTCGTTATGCAGGCAATCAAATCGCTTTATCTAATTGGAGGGTTCTTCCTTGGCTAACAAACATGCCGCCGAAAAGGCAATTCGTATCAGTCTACGACGGCGTACACGCAACCGCGTCGTTCGCTCGTCCGCCCGTACCCATGTGAAACAGGCCGCGTCCGCCGTCTCGTCCGGAGATGCCACTGAATCGGCTCAGGCCGTCCAAGAGGCAATTCGCGCCCTAGACAAAGCCGCCCAAAAAGGCGTGATCAAGAGGAATAACGCTGCGCGCCGCAAATCGCGGCTGATGAAAAAACTCAACCAGTCCCGCGCCGCCGCCCCTAAATAAATATTTTGCCCCGAAAAGGGGCGTACGGTCGACCTCTCCAAGTGCAGGTCGACCGTACGCCCCTTCTTTTTGCCCTTTTTCCCCAATCCTTAAAATTTCGTTACGCCCGCCCGCGCGCCTTGACACAGAACAAAAGTTCGTATATACTGCGAATAGATAGAACAGACGTTCTTGAACTGAGTGATGAAACCGTATTGTAGAGGAGAAGAGACGATGAATGCGTTGGATCGAGACGAACGCGACATTTTGCGTTTTATCGAACGGTACCAGAACAAGTTCGGTCGTACGCCGAGTTATGAGGAAATGCGCAGAGGTACAGGAATGAGCTCCACAGATCACGTGTATCGCGACGTCAGATCTCTTGAGCAAGCAAAGTATTTGAAACGAGACCGCGGCATCAGCAGGGGAATTACCCTGCTTCGCACGGCAGACGGCTATCCGGTGAATCCCAACGCCTATGCCATTCCGATTCTCGGCATCATTGCCGCCGGGAATCCGATTCCGCTCCCCGACAGCACATGGACCGCCGCGCCGGATTGGATCGACATTACCCGCGGCATGATCCCGGATGCCGAAGACGTTTTTGCTGTGCGCGTGCGCGGCAACTCGATGATCGATGCGCTCGTCAACGACGGCGATACGGTCGTTATGAAAAAACAAGATACGGCGAGGAACGGAGAACTCGTCGCCGTGCGCCTGAAAAAAGATCCGACGAGCATCGGCGTCACGCTCAAGCGATTTTTTCGGCGCAATGGACATGTCTGGCTCCAGCCGGAAAACCCGATGCTGGATGCCAGGCAGTACAAGTCCAGCGATGTAGAGATACAAGGCAAAGTCCTGTGCGTTATCCGCCACATCCCTACCGGCAAGGCGGGCCGGCCGCTCCGGCTCCATTAAATGACTCTTCAAAAATGTTGGATATTCGATCATCGGGATTAGGACGCAGTGATGCAGAATCTAAAACCATGTCCCTTCCGTCACGTGGACGACGAGGGACACATCCTTTGTGAAAAGATAAAGTCGGGCGACCGCGAAGTGTCGCCCAATGTTTGCCGCGCCTGTCCCGTCGCCGCTATCAACTGCGCCCATCTGCGCGCGACACTAAACCACGAGCCCCGCTCACCCATAACCGTCCGTTACGGCAATGGCAAGACCGAGATCTGGGAAGACGATGCTCCTTCGATCTCGCTGGCGCGCGCTGCCTGTGCCGCCAAGGTTATTCCCATACTTTCTCCTCGTGATTGCGCAGGCTGCGCACTGCGCCAGGCTCTCATCACTCCGGATGGGATTGTCATGCCGGAACGACCCGCGGCGATTCAGTCTACACCGCCTCAGGTGATGGCCGCCGAG
>JBLMXX010000126.1:0-3502 GCA_050257995.1 Acidobacteriota bacterium
GCCGGTTGCTTAAACCTGCAAATTTTTGAACTGCCCCTGCTAATTCTTGAACCTTTTCAGCTCGATTACATGCAATACTTTAAATGAAGGGCTGTCCAAATCATCTTTTTGGACAGCCCCACTCTGAAGGTATTATGAAGGTGGATGCCGAACAAGCGCTCTAATCGCCTTGGAACAAATAGCCAAAGCCGCGCTCGGTCAGAATATGTTCCGGTTTGCGCGGGTCTTCTTCGATCTTGCGGCGCAGATACCAGATGTAACGCTTGACATATCCGGTATCCTCGCCATACTCGTAACCCCACACTTTATTGAGCAGTTGCTCATGGGACAGCACGCGCCCGCCGTTCTCGGCCAGGGTCGCGAGCAGACGGTATTCCGTCGGCGTCAACTCGACCACCTTGCCGGCTTTGGTGACGCGCCGCGCGTCCGTGTCGATCACGAGGTTGCCGCTGACAAACCGCTTGGGCTTGTGATTGGGAGGGACTTGGCGGGCGCGACCCAGTACGGCGCTAACACGCGCGACGATTTCGGCAAAACTAAATGGCTTGGTCACGTAATCGTCGACTCCGGCCTCGAATCCCTTTAGTTTGTCGCTCTCTTCGTCCTTGGCGGTCAGCATGATGATCGGCACCTGGCTGACCTGTCGGATCCGCGCCGAAGTCTCCCAACCATCCATGCGCGGCATCATAACGTCCAGTATCACAAGGTCCGGCTGTTTGGCATAGAGTTCCTGCAGCCCGTCGATTCCATTCGACGCCGTCACAATCTCGTAATCCGCTTTCGTCAAGGCCTCGCGCATCAATCGCAAAAGCGTCTTGTCGTCGTCGACCAGCAGAATTCGCCCCTTTGTCATCGGCGTCCTCCGACACTCTGGCGCCGGGCACCGCCAGCTCGCTCCGCTTCGCCCCGCCCGGCCAGCGGTAGAGAAAAGCGAAAGGTCGATCCTTCACCTAGCACACTATCCACCCAGATCTGCCCACCCTGGGCTTGGACGAGACGCCGGCAAATGTAAAGTCCCAGCCCATGCCCGTAGCTCTCACTCGCGTCGCGCCGGTCCACCCGGTGGAATTTATCAAAAATCTTGTCCAGCTCTTCTGCCGGGATACCAATCCCCTGATCCGAAACGGAAACGATAGCGTCCTGTCCATTCGCGTCTGCGTCGATATAGATGGTCGCGCCTTCCGGCGAGTACTTGATGGCGTTGTCAATCAGGTTAAACAGAATTTCCTCCGTCCGGTCACGATCCGCCCAAACGGAAGGGAGATTCATGCCTCTTGGGCGCTCAAAGCGGTTCGATACGCCGCGAGACTCCCAAACGTCGATCACCTTTTCAATCAGCGATATGATGTTAAAAACTTGGGGCTGAAGCACCAGTTGGCCTGCTTCGATCCGGCTGACATTCAAGATCCCCTGGACCAGGCGCGTGAGCCGCTGGCTCTGCTCCGCCACGATCTGCAGCATCTCACGGTGTCCCCGATCCATACACGCTCCATCCCCTTCCAGCAAGAGCTCGATGGAGCCGTTAATGTTGGTCAAGGGCGCCCGCAATTCATGAGACACCATGGAAACAAAATCGGATTTCAATTCATCCAGTTGCTGCAATTCCTGATTCGCATTCTCCAATTCGGTGTTGCGCTGGCGCAATTCCTCGGTTGCCGATGCTAGCTGGGAGGTCCGCTCGGCGACCTTGGTTTCCAGTTCCAGGTTCAATTGTTGAATCGCATGTTCGGCACGAACGCGTTCGGTAATATCTCTCAGGATCGCGGAACTGCCTACAATCTCGCCCTGTGCGTTCCGCACCGGCGTCCGCGTCAGGTCGACAATCACACGACGACCATCTTTCGCGATCCGCTCAGTCTCATAATTCCGGACAAAGCCGGTATCCCGCATCTGCTCGTTCAGCCATTCCAGTTCACCGCGCGCCTCGATTTCCGATGGTACGAGAATCTTGAAATGCATTCCGACAATTTCGTCCTCCGCGTGCCCGAACATCATCTCAGCGCCGTGATTCCAGGTATGGACAATCCCTTCATTGTCCATGGTGATAATGGCATCCGCCGAGTTGGCACAGACGGCGGCCAGGAGGCGTTCTTGGTCACGGGCAGCCTCTTCCGCGCGATGTCGTTCCTGCTCGGCGCGGTTTTTGTCCGCGAGAGCCTTTTCGCTTATTTGAACTTGCTGAGCAAGCCAGCTAATAGTGAACCAGGCGGCGAGAGGACCGATGATGCCGTATGCGACAACATCGACGACATAGTGCACGACATCGGAGAAAGTGCTGAGGACAAAAGCGCTAAAGCCCTGATAAACCAGTACAAAGGCAAAAATGCCCAGTGGGAGAATGCTGCGTAGCACGAGCAACCGTGCCCGCAAATCTTTTGAGCCGAAAAACGACGTCGTCATCGTGTTAATCCCCTACTGCGGGATCGTCGATCCCCTACTACCAATGCAACCCGAGGTGAGAAACTCAAGACGATTCCTAAATGCACAATAAGTATAGCACAGATTGCACTGGGCGCAAATAATTAAAAACCTGCCAGGTCACCCCAGCAGGTTGTTTGAGCTATGTTCTCGCCCGAGAACCGGCAAGTCCAATGCCGAGTACCACCACTACAATCAACAAGACCAGTCCACCACACACGAGAGCCAGCGGACTGCCCAACAATCCCCCATCTTGCGGAGTTGCCGGGACTGGTGTAGCGCCTGCGGCAGCGGGCTTTAAGGTCCGGATATACGTCGCCGCATCAGCGATCTCCTGATCGGTCAGCGGTCCCCCATTCGCTTTGGACCATGCGGGCATTTTTGACCCCGGCACCCCTCGCGCCACCGTGGCTTCAATCAAGGCAGTCGGGTTTAGCCCGGGCCAATCCTTTTGCAGTGTAGCGCCGATGCGCCCCTCGCCCCGATCCCCATGACAGACCACACAATTCTGAGTGAAAACTGTTTTCCCTCGATTGGCATCCCCCGGAGGGAATGTTGGCTGGGGAGCCGTCGTGGTGGGTATAACCGTGGCAATTGCTTGACCGGTTGGCACCGGCGGCGCCTGGTGTCCCAGCGATCGAATGAAGGCGACGAGATCGTCAATCTCCTGGTCAGAAAGAGGTCCGCCCTTTGCTTTCGACCACGCCGGCATCACGCTTCCTTGAACGCCATTTGAGACCGTCTCTTTGATTGTGGCGCTGACTTGGATGCCGGGGAAATCCTTGGCCAGCCTTGCGCCGACTCGCCCTTCGGCATTGTCGCCATGGCAAACCGCACAATTGGCTGTGTAGAGTTGCTTGCCGCGCGAGACGTCCCCACCTTGCGCATAGGCCGTCGCGAAGATGCCGAGTGCCAGCAGCATCATCGTCAGCCCGAATACAGATCTCTTGACAAATCTGATTAAAAGTGCACTGTGCATTGGGCTGGCTCCTGTTCGATTTTGAAAACCTCGGCACCCAATATAGCACAAAAGATTCAAGTACACAAGAACACGAGAAAAATATGCCTTCCCAGCTCCGTACGC
>JBLMXX010000127.1:0-14920 GCA_050257995.1 Acidobacteriota bacterium
GGCTCACCTCTCTCCGTCGAGGGTTTCGAGTACGTCTACCGGGAGATCAAACAAGACCTGCATTTCAATTCAATCTCGGGCGGGACCGATATCAACGGCTGTTTCGCCGCGGGCAACCCCATTAGTCCGGTGTACGCGGGGGAATTACAGGGGCGCTCCTTGGGAATGAAGGTCGAGGCATATGACGAAAATGGACTTGCAGTTTTCGACCGGCAGGGAGAACTGGTTTGCGAGGCGCCGTCGCCTTCCATGCCGATCTATTTCTGGAATGACCCCGACGGCTCTAAATATCGGAATGCTTATTTTAATTACTTTCCGAATAAGAACGTGTGGCGGCACGGAGATTACATCGTCCTGCACAGCGACACCGGCGGAGTGACGTTCTATGGGCGGTCCGATGCGGTCCTGAAACCGTCCGGTGTTCGCATCGGCACAGCCGAAATTTACAACGTCGTACAGTCACTGGATGGAGTGGCGGACAGTCTGGCGATTGGACAGAATCGGGTCGACGAACAGCGCGTGATCCTTTTCGTCAAGCTTCAACCGGGTGTAGCGCTGACGGATGAACTGAAAAGCAAAATAAAGTCGCTCCTGCGGGAGAAAGCTTCGCCGCGTCACGTGCCGGCGATGATTATTGCGGTGCCCGATATCCCGTACACATTCAGCATGAAGAAGGTGGAAAGCGCCGTGACGAATCTTGTGAACGGGAGGCCTGTCACGAATCGGGATGCGTTAGTCAATCCAGAATCACTGGACTATTTCGAAACCATTCTGCCGCAACTGCAAGTATAGGAAGAGGGGAGGATGGGCTTGGGCCCATCCTCCCCTCTCTCATTTCGAAATAGCTTGTACTGCCGGGTGCTTGCCACGTTTTCCCAGATATGCCCGCTGTATGCTGACGTCCTTCGCCAGATCCTTCGCACGGCCTTCCAGCATCATCTGGCCATTTTCGAGAACGTAGGCCCGGTCGGCTATGCTGAGGGCCGCCCGCGCGTTTTGTTCGACAAGGAGAACTGTCACCCCGGTTGTGCGCAAGTCGGCAACAATACGCAATATCTCTTGCACGATCAGCGGCGCCAACCCCACTGAGGGCTCGTCCAGCAGGAGGAGTCGGGGTTGGCTCATCAGTCCTCGTGCGAGGGCTAGCATTTGCTGCTCCCCGCCTGACAGCGTGCCACCCGTTTGCCTTTGTCGTTCTTCGAGGATCGGGAACAACTCGAACATGCGAATAATGTCCGCTTCCAGGAATTTTCCATCGCGCCTCGCACGCGGATACGCACCCAGCAGCAAGTTATCACGCACACTCAGGGTAGAAAAGATTTGCCGGCGTTCCGGTACGAGACAGATTCCACCCCTGACGATAGATTCCGCCGGTTGCCCCGTAATGTCACGCCCCTCGAAGAGGACTCGACCGTGTTTGGGCTTGAGGAGCCCGCACACCGTATTGAGAAGAGTAGTCTTGCCCGCGCCGTTCGCTCCTATTAAGGCGACGATTTCACCCGTCTGGACCTTGAGATTAGCAGCCGTGAGCGCGCGCACGGGTCCATAATATGTTGAGAGATCATGGATTTCAAGCATCGTGCAGAAGTGTATCCTAAATGCAAGTCAGTGTCAACGGTGTTTGTGGATATTTATCCTCCGCTAATGGCTGTGATGATGCGCACGTCGTCGCCCGGATGGAGAGAGGCGGAGAGGTCGGGCACTATTTGTTGGTTCACAAACACTTTGATATGTTCCCGGATCTCATTTTGCTCGTTAATGATTCGAAAGCGCAGGCCGGGGTAGCGCCGGTCCAGTTCGGAAAGGACTTCCGCCAGTGTCATGCCTTCGACCTGGACCACGCTCTGCCTCTCGGTATAGGAACGCAGAGGCGTCGGGACGTGGACGGTGACTCCTATCATCTTGCCAGCTCCGCGGCTTCAACCGAGTAGATCTCTGGGAGGGAGGTCGCGAGGCGGGACCAAGATGCACCTTCGTCCAAACTTGCCCACACTTCGCCGCCGGTCGTGCCAAAGTACACTCCGACCGGGTCGTGTGTGTCGGCTGTCATCCCTTGCCGCTTGACCGTGAACCACCCGTCGCTTTTTGGCATACCCTTGCTCTTCCGCTTCCAGGTTTTGCCGCCATTGTTTGTCTCGTACACGGCCGGTTTGCCCTCGTGCGGGACGCGACCTTGCGGAAAGCCCTCCACCGGGAATACCCAAACTGTTTCCGGGTCACGCGGATGCAGGACGATGGGAAAGCCGTGATCGTTGAGTTGTTCAGGCAGATTGGTGCCGATGCGGACCCATTTTCCTTCGTCGCGATCCATCCGGTATATACCCTCGTGATTTTGCTGGTAGAGGCGGTCCGGCTGCAGAGGATGAAGTCGGAAGAGGTGCGGATCGTGCCCGTATTCCGCGGTGGGCGATTCCAGGAATTGCGAGACCAACCCTTGGTTTAATGGCTTCCAATCCGCGCCCTTGTCGATGCTTTCAAATACGCCGCCCGCGGACAGCCCAATGTACATATGATTGAGATCGCGCGGATCAATCAAAATGGAGTGGAGAGTCGCTCCGTCAGGGGGATCACCTCCGCCCACCCACGTCGTTCGCTTAGGATGATCGTTGAATCCTTTTACCCCTTCCCAGGTCGAGCCGCCGTCTTCGGAGCGAAATAGACTGCTGGGCGAAGAACCAAGATACCATACATCTGGTTCGCTTGGGTGACCCGGCGATAGCCAAAAGTTGTGGTCCAGAACGAGTCCCTTTTCTCCGCTGGCAGCCTGGGGGAACGCAGGGGGCTTGGTGGCTTCCTTCCAGGTCTTGCCCTGGTCGGTAGAACGATACACGGTCGGACCCAGATGCCCGGTGACTGCCGTCATCAGTATCGTGCCGCCATCGCGCGGGTCCATCACCATATGGTGGATAGTTGCGCCGATGAACATTCGATTCGTCATCTTCCAATTGTGGCGGGTTTTGTCTCCGCGTAATATGAATGCACCTTTACGGGTGCCGATCAATAGAGCGACCGGACCACTCGCGGGCTTTACCTTATTGTCGTTTTTCCTCGTGGGCGACATTTTTCCCTCCTTGATATGAGATTTGCCACTCTGGGTTTTGTATGTTGAGCGTAACAGTAGTACAACTGTTCTGATTTGTCAATGGGGGTGAGAACGGCAGAATGAAATCGAGGCCGTCAGAACAGGGGAAGGGTTGCCAAATAAGGGTTCCATTCCCGTACTGACGGCCTCAATCTTTTGTTTGGATTGAACTGCAGCTACGTTCTCTTCCCCACTTGGTGGTACCTGAAACAGCCTGTCTCGTGATCGTTAACCATTCCCGCGGCTTGCATAAAGGCATAGCAAATGGTCGAGCCGACGAATTGAAAGCCGCGGGCGCGTAAATCCTTGCTCATCGCATCCGACTCAGGGGATGTCGACGGTATCTCCTTGAGCGCTTTGAACTTGTGCTTGATGGGTTTACTACCGACAAAGCGCCAAATATATCCGTCAAACGATCCGAATTCCTTTTGTACCTCAAGAAAGCGCTGGGCGTTGTTGATGGCCGCGCGGATTTTGAGACGGTTGCGAATAATGCCCGCGTTGGCAAGCAATCGTTCTACATCCTTTTCTGTGTATTTCGACACTCGCCGGGGGTCAAAGCGGTGAAAGGCCTTGCGGAAGTTTTCGCGTTTGTTCAGCACGATGGACCAACTTACACCCGCTTGAAACCCATCCAGCACGAGAGACTCGAATAACTTCTTGTCGTCGTGCAAAGGCACGCCCCATTCCGTATTGTGATATTCAAGCATGAGGGGATTCGTGACACCCCATGCGCAACTTTTGTTCATTCTCCCCTTTCGCGTCCCTGATCACAATCCGTACATCTGTCTCGGGGCGAGATATTGTGGAAAACGCTCCATCAAGGACTTGCGCACACTGTAGCAGAGATGGCAGGCGTCCACATATCCGTCCTGAACCGGGACTTGGAACTCTTTTGCGAGAAGGGCTGGACCACCTTCGGCCAAAGGTCCGGCAATCGGATGGCCTTCGACGCGATACTCGGTCATCATTTTCGTAAGTGGCGTTTCCCACAGATTCCCGATGCTGATCCCCTGACAGAGATGAACGTTACCGTAAGCATCGACATGTAAGCGGCTTGGTTCCGCCAGGTCTTCGTGCCGGCATTCGGTGAACGATTCCCACGGCCGCGTGGGAAGCCCGGCAGTCAATTTCTCCGCCGCCCGACCGCGGAACATAACTCCACCGCCGACGATCGGCTTGCCCTTGCCTCCCGTCGCCGCGTCCGCGATTACGGTCGGCTGTTCGATGCAAATTGAGGCGGCGGGCAGTCCCAATTTCTGTGCCGCCCTCACCGCGCGCTTACCGGGACTGTCTTGTTCGTCCGAGTGGAAGGCATCGTCGCTAATGCTCAGGTCGGCGATACCCAGTTGAGCCAACGGTGCAAACCACAAGGCGGCGTCTTGCTCGGAGGTTGCAAAGTACGCGTTGGTCACAATGCCGACCTGCAGACCAAGCCGTCGCGCTTGCCGGATGCTCTCGATCAGTAACGGATAGTAAAGCATCGCCTCACCGCCTTCAAAATAAACCGTGTTGACCGAATCGATCTGTCGGGCCTGCTCCAGCACTTGGCATACCTGGATGAATGTAAAGGTGCCCTTTGCATCAGGACTGCCAAACACAAAGCAGTGGTCACACTCGAACGTACAGTGATAGGTGAGGAGAAAGTGAACGCCTGTTAACATGGTGTACACTCCTTTGAGTCGTTCAATGACATCCCGGGGTGCCCCTGGGTCATGAGTGTCGCAGAGTATCTTTCCATGACCCTGGCACGCGCTGGCTGTAGACGACTTCCCTGGCACCGAGGAACTGAGCCAGGTCCATAACAACGTCGCGAACGGCGCATGCCGCCTTTTTATCCCTGGGCGCATCCGGTTCGGCATATACGGCGTTGATTCTCAATTGCCCGCGAGCGCGGTCCATCACCGGATCGATCCGCCCAATCAGACGGTCGCCATGCAAAATCGGCAAAACATAATAGCCGTGCTCTCGTTTTGCCTTGGGCACATAGATCTCGATCGAGTAATTGAACTCAAAGAGTGACCGCGTGCGGTCACGATCGCAGATCAAATTGTCGAATGGCGATAGGAGGGTGGTGCGCGGCTCCCAGTCGCGCTCAAGTCGCTTCAGCAGAGCGAGATCGTCAACGTGAACGTACCATGTTCCCGGGTAACCTTCTATCGCTATGCGCTCGATGCGACCTTCCTTTTCCAGTTCGGCAATAACAACAGAAAGATTTGGATAGCGCCCACGGATATAGTGCCGCTCGATGTGCCTGGCGGTGGCAACTCCTAGCGCACGGAGCGATTTCTGGGAGGCACGGCGGACGACCTCGCGCTCATTTAGCCGTTCGCGCGGTGTCCATTCTGGCAAGATGCGCTCGGTCAGATCCCACATCTTCTGCAAGCCGGAGCGTCCGGCGACCATGATCCTGCCCTGCATCCAAAGAAAATCCAACATGCGGCTGACATTCCGACCTGAGGTCCAGCCCGTCGATACCCATGCCTTGGGGTCAAGACCTGACTCTTGAATAGCGCGTGAGGGCAATGGTCCTTCGCGACGGATTTTTGCCATAATGTGACGGCGCAATCCGTCATTATCTTGGATCCACCGGCGCACGCGCTGGTCCCAAGGCTTGTCGTCCGCCGCATACGTCCGCATGAGCAGATTGTGAATTGGATAGTCTTCCGTAGGGACAACCGAAGCACAGTGGGCCCAATATTCAAAGAGCTGACGCTCTTGCCAGAGGAGCTCGTCAAGTTGTGTGAGATCAAAGTGCTCCAAACGGCTCCATAGGACGATCTGATGACTGCGTGCGACGACGCTGATTGGATCGATCTGGATGCACCCCAGGTCGCGCATCAGAGCCATAATCCCCTTGGCATCGGAAGGTAAACGAGCGCCCGCGAGATGCTGGCGCGTAATCGCCATTCGGCGTGCAGTCGCAAGAGAAACTGTCCGAATCATCTTTTTCGCTGACTCATATGACCGCGCATGTTCTTCGATAAAAACTGACATTGTGACAACGGAACCGACAACCGGACTGCCTTTTCCGTTTCGGCACAATAGAGAGAGTGAGTCTGATCCTGCCCTCCGTCTACAGTCGACCACGAAATTCGGGATCTTGCTTCACCGTGGCAAGTGATTTCTCAAAATCCATGTCGGGCATCATCGCGGTGAGAGTGCTGTCCACGCTACTCCCTTTTGCGAAGGAGTTAACAGGTGAGGTTTGTTAGTCCCGTTTGAACCAGCTGATCATCAGCAGGCAATCCGTAACTCTTGGTGTAAATTGCGAGGAGGTAGCTCGCAAGTAGATCGCCGGTGGGTACGGGAACTGTCTCCAACGGTAACCACATCAATTTCATACCGACTGTCCCGGGTCCCGCCAGGTTGGGAACACGATAGCGAGGCGCACACTCGACTACGTGTGCGCCATTCCGCAAGTAGAATTCAATCCGTCGCTGGCGAATGCGTATTTCTTCTCCCGTGCCATCTTCAGGTGTTTCCACTTCGAGCACGATAGCGGAAGCACCGGTGGGCAGGTTGTTGGAGATTTCGTGTAAAAACCCGCTGCCGAGACCCCGGTGGCGCCAGTCATGCACGATAGCGAGGTATTCGAGCAGATGGACCCGCGGCGTAATCGCCGGCAGAATGACGGCGATGCCCAAAAGGTTTTCACCTTTCTTTACCGTAAATAACCAGCGTTCACCCTGCAAAATCCTCTGTACGAGTTCGTCGAAATCGTCGCGCTCGGAATCTGGGAAGCTTTCCATGTAGATCGACCGGAATTGGTCGACCTGTCTCGGCTCCAGCCGCGATTCGCGGGCGATTAGGATATCCGGGGGGAGCGGGTCCGGCCGTCCGCTCACTCTTCTTTTCCCATTCTTGTGAGAATGAGCGTGCGTGCCTCCTCGATCAGTGCGCGCTCATCACCTTCGCGGTCTGCAGCCAATTCGTCAGCAACCTGTTCGATTTCCTGGCGCGTGCTTATGATTGCGGCTCCGCCTCCATTGCCGTGTTCTTCGCCTTTTAACGTGACGGCCGCGCGATCTAGGTCGAAAAAAAAGTTTAGTTCATTCCCCAAGCGCCAGATGTCGAAGAAACGCAGGTGGTGATAGACCTCGCGGGTCAGTGGACCTTCCATCTTGAGCTGCATCATTTGGTCGCGGTTCGACCACTGGCGCAATTGCTCAAAAACATATTCCGTCGGCTCTTCAGCAGGGATGTTCGTGGTGCGGATCGTCTCGCGCCGCATCGGTTGTGGATCGATTTCTTTGTGAAGGAGTTTAACGGCTTGCTTGCCTTCCAGTTCAACATAATAGAAACCGGGTTTTTCGCTCAATTCACCGAATCCCATCCGCTCGCTTGCGCCGGGGATGATAACGGTGGCTTGGTCGACCACTGATTTGTGCGTGCGGTGAATATCGCCGAGAAACAAGTAATCAATTCCCTTTAGGGCGGCGACACGGGACTTTGGCAGAATGGGGTCTGTAAAATCGGGAGGAATATTCCCTTCATAACCCCCGTGGAGCAGGAGCAAAGCGACCTCTGCCTCCGGCGGGCGGTATTCGACGCCCTCGAGCGGGTCGGATCGCGGCTCGAGGCGTGGATCGGGTGCCAGCCCGCCCACGGCGACACGTGTGCCTTCGATTTCAAAATAGTCGAATTCGATTTGGGTCCGTTTGGAGAAAACGTGTGCAGCCCGGAGCGCATCGTAGATACGGACGGGAGTCGCGCCGTCGCTCGCCGCCGGCATATCGTGGTTTCCACTAATGGCGAGGATGTGGACCTTGGCGTCACGCAGATTCTGGAACTGCTGCGCGACAAAGGTGAGTTCGGCGGGTGGCGGCGATTCGCGGTCGAAGAGGTCGCCGCAGTGCAAAAACAGATGTGCCCGCTGGCGAATGGCGAAATTCACGACTTGCGCAAAAGCCTGACGCAGAAGATGGCGGCGCTCGTTCAACTGCTTGAAATTCATCTTGGCGTAATAGCGACCAAGATGATTATCGGATGTGCAGACAATGCGAATCATGGCTCAGATCAGGCGGTCAAACGGCTTCTTTCCACTCGGTGCGACCACGCGCCTTTTTCTCCTCTTTGGATTTTTCCTCACGCCGCACCGTGATGGCATCACTCCGCGCGCGCTCGAGTGCACCCACCACGTCAATGTCGTTTCCGCCTTCTTTGGAGATGCGTTCCCCGACCTTGACCATCACGGGCACGCGGACCAGTGGACCTAGAATCACGGCTTCGCCGACGTTGAGACCGGGCAGGTCGCCGAGCAGTCCTTCGCTGATGCTTTCCGAAGATTGCCGGATCGCGTTCTGGTCTTGCGGGTTGGTGAGGCGCATGATGATTTGCGAGTTGCACTGCGAGAGTGTGTCGGGGTGGACTTTGTACGGGCGCTGGGTTATAAGGACCATGAACAAACCGAATTTCCGTCCTTCAGAGGCGATACGCTTTATGATGCTTGCCGCCTGCGATTGCATGCCCTGCCCGCCCGGCACAAAGTTGTGCGCCTCTTCTAGGACGAAGAAAACGGGGCGTGCCAGGCCCTCGTTAGCGGCGATTCCCCAAGCATCACGAAGCACCTTAGCGACGACGAATTCCGAAATCCAGGAATCTACTCCCGCGACGTCGATTACGGAGAGCGTCATCGGTCGCAAGAGGTCCTTCATTGGTACATCTTCAAACCCCCAGATATCGATCCGTTGCAATCGCTCGATGTACTTGAGGGCTTTTTGTGCGCCGGTGACCGCGTCCAATGATGCGGCGGCTTTGGCCCCATTCATCTTTCCGTTGTTGACCGGTGGAGCGGGCGGCTTTTCCTCCTCGTGATTGTCCAGGTCTTCCCACTCAATATTCGCTTTTTCAGAGATCTTTTTGCCAAAGTGACGATCGAATTCATCCTCGTTGCCAATGGAGGGATTGAGCGGGCGCGGGCCACGCAGCATGCCCGGCGTACCGGGTGCAGCTCCGGCGGAGGCATCGCCGCCCAGAGCGAGGCGTTCCAGTTCCTGTACAAAGACTTTGGGGGTATAGTCCGTCCCCTGCAGACCATCCCATACGGTTTGAATTGCTTTGCGGATGTTGGTGGAGCTCTCGGCGATGCCGGTCAGCTGGCACAGTTCGTCCACCTCGAGCTTGGAGAACTGCATAGTGAATTTCTTCGACCCGCCGATTTCCTCATCGGGGATACGCCCCGCCTGCGTTGTCGGAAGTCGGAACACGTCGACACGGTCCGCGAATGTAGTCATACGGTGTTGTTTATCGCGGCGCATCAAAACATAGTCGCTGTTGGGATCAAAGACGACGACTGTGCCACCAAGCTGCAAGAGTTTCTCGAGGATCACGCCAACCGTGTACGATTTACCTGCGCCGGTCTGCGCGATGACGGCAAGGTGGCGGCGCAGACCATTGGGGTTGAGCATCACGCTGACATTGGGGCGGTTGATGAGGGTCCCGATTTCGATGCCGCTGTCCACGTTGTAAGAAAAGAATCGGCGCAGCAGTTCGTCAGGTGCCAGGGCTACCTCGGAACCGGGAGCAGCGGCATGGCGTGGGAATTGGACCGAGTTGCCATCCAGATAGCCAAGTACTTTGGCAGTGCCGACGACGATAGGTGGCGAGGATTTCAAGCGGTTGAGGATCGATTCGACCTCAGTGTAACTGAGGGTGCGGTCTAAGAGACGGGACGAAACCGCCAAGCCGGTGACTTGGGCGAGCACGTCGATCCTGCGCGTCGGCTCTTGAACCTGAACGACAATGTATTCCAGTCTGGGTGGTGCGATCTCGCGATTCGTTACAAACGTGAATTCATCCGTGCGCACTTCGCCGACAATATACCCAACTGCGCTCATGGAGAGACTCCTGTAGCGGGTTTCCTAAACTGACCTGTAGCAGCGACATCGGGACTAGGAGAGTGCCGCCAAGCTGCGAGGGATTATTGAACAATAGTTCTAATTGGGATTATAGCTGAAGAGAGCGGGCATGTCAACAACCATTCGCTGAGGTCATGTTTGCTTCTCGCTAGAATATATTAGCCTCCGCAGGGTCCGCAGGTTTGTTACGTCCTCCTTCATTTCCGGACCTTTGGGCGTTTCCAGCAGTGCCGGTAAATCATCCCAGCGGGGGTCGTTTAAAAGGTTTTTAAAGCCCGCGCGGCCAATTTTGCCTTTCCCGATGTGCTCGTGCCGGTCCACATGTGAGCCCAGGGGGTTCTTTGAATCATTAAGGTGCCATGCCTTGACGTGCCGGATTCCCACCGTATCGTCGAATCGCCGCATGGTATCCGCATACGATTCCGGCTTGCGGAGGTCATATCCGGCGGCGAAGAGATGGCAGCTATCGAGGCATACACCAATCCGATTTTTTTCGATGATCAATTCGCGCAGGCGTGCAATCTCCTCGAACCTGCAGCACAGGTTAGTCCCTTGTCCTGCCGTATGTTCCAGCAATGTCATCACGCGGAGATGGGGCAAATTAGCGTGAATGCGGTTGAATGCCTCGCCAGCGCGCTTGATTCCATAATCGATCCCTTTGCCAACGTGAGAGCCAGGGTGCAGGACCAGAAAGGGGATGCCGAGTAATTCAGCGCGCCCCAGCTCGTCTTGCAGAGAAACCATCGATTTTTTCCAGAGCGACCTATCGGGTTAGCCGATATTAATGAGGTAGGACGTGTGTGCAACGATCGGATGGATGCCGGTTTCGATTCGCGCGGAGCTAAAGCGATCCGCGTCCTCATGTGTCAGCGGCTTGGCTTTCCACTGGTTGTTGTTCTTGGTGAACATGGCGATAGATTGACAGCCGACACTCTGCCCACGAAACAGGGCTTGCTCCGCTCCTCCGGCGATGGACATGTGCGCCCCAAGACGCATGGGGACCTCCTGGGTTATTCGAATTTGCCAGCGGGTGAGCCCGCGGCTCTTCCCCTACTTGACGACTCCCAATTCCCTTCCCACTTTGACGAATATTTCGATGCCGCGATCCAGGTCGCCGCGCGAGTGAGCGGCGGAAATCATCACGCGGATGCGCGCCTTGCCTTTGGTCACGGTTGGGTACGTAATGCCCATCGCGAATACCTCATTCTCGAAAAGTTTTTGGCTGAACCGGCGCGTCAATACTTCGTCCCCGAGCATGATTGGCGTGATGGGCGTTTCGCTCCTGCCCGTGTCAAAACCGGCACGGGCCATTTCGGTTTTGAAATAGCGCGCATTCTCCCACAGCCGGTCTACCAACTCAGTGGATGCTTCGAGAATGTCGACCGCGGCAATGCAGGCGGCAGTGTCCGCCGCAGTGGTGGCAGACGAAAACAAAAATGGTCGACCACGTTGGTTGAGCCATTCCACAATCTCGCGTTTGCCGGCGACGTAGCCGCCGACTACACCAAACGCCTTGGAGAGCGTCCCGATTTCAATGTCCACGCGGCCATGCAAACCAAAGTGGTCGACAATGCCGCGTCCTCCTCTACCAAGCACGCCCTCGCCGTGCGCGTCGTCCACCATGACCATAATGTCGTGTGCCTCTGCCACTTGGATGACTTGTGGCAGGGGAGCAATATCGCCGTCCATGGAAAAGACGCCGTCGGTGATGATGAGCGCGCGGCGATATCCCCGTTCTCCCTTGATCGCGTTCTCGAGCGCCTCCGCATTATTGTGCGCGTAGCGGACGATCTTGGCGCCGGAAAGCCGCGCACCGTCAATGATGCTTGCGTGATTGAGTTCGTCTGAGAAAATCACATCCTCTTTGGCGACCAGCGCGGCGATGGTTCCCAAGTTGGATGTAAAGCCGGACTGAAAGGCAACTGTCGCTTCGACGCCTTTAAATTTGGCGAGCCGCGCCTCGAGCTCGCGGTGAAGGACGAGGTTTCCCGCAATCGTACGAACAGCGGCGGGACCGGCGCCGAATTCGTCGACCGCATGCTTGGCGGCGTCACGCAAGCGGCGATCGTTGGCCAGACCGAGATAATTATTCGAGCAAAAATTCAACACATGTTTACCGTCCACCACCAGCCACGCCCCTTGTGGCGAGCCGATGGTGCGGATATTGTTGAACAGTCCTTGCTCTTTCAGACTCCTGAGCTCATCTGATACCCAGTCTAGTTTCGTTGACATCCTGACCTCCGTCAATCGTCCACCCAGTTCAGAATTACTTTGCCCGAGTTGCCGGAACGCATGACCTCGAAGGCCTGCTCGAATTCACTGTAGTGGAACTTGTGCGTAATCACAGGGCTGATATCCAGCCCACTGTGAAGCATGGACTGCATCAAGTACCAGGTCTCGTACATTTCGCGGCCGTAAATTCCCTTAATGGTCAGCATATTAAAGATGATCTGGGTCCAGTCAATTGCAAGTTCCGTGGTCGGGATGCCTAGCAAAGCGATTTTACCGCCGTGGCACATGTTGGCCAGCATATCTTTGAATGCCGCGCCGTTGCCCGACATCTCCAGTCCAACGTCAAATCCCTCTTTCATGCCCAGCTCTTTTTGCACTTCGGTCAGTGTCTTTGCTCGGATATCCATCGCTACCGTGGCGCCCATTCTCTTCGCCAGAGTGAGCCGGTAGGAATTCATATCGGTTGTGACTATGTATCGGGCGCCCGCATGTTTAGCAATCGCAGTTGCCATAATGCCGATAGGACCGGCACCCGTCACCAGAACATCTTCCCCCAGCACCGGGAAAGACAGGGCCGTGTGGGTGGCGTTGCCGAAAGGATCAAATATGCTCAAGATATCCATGGGAATCCGGGGATCGGCGTGCCAGACATTTGTGACCGGGATGGAAAGATACTCGGCAAATGCGCCGGTGCGATTCACCCCCACGCCTTTTGTATCTTTGCATAGATGGCGGCGACCCGCCAGGCAGTTGCGGCACTTGCCACAGACAATATGCCCTTCGCCGGATACTACGTCCCCGACGTTCAGGTCGTGGACATTACTGCCAATCTCGGCTACCGTGCCGACAAACTCATGCCCGATAGTCATCGGCACCGGAATGGTCCTTTGTGCCCAGGCATCCCAATCCCAAATGTGCACATCGGTGCCGCAAATTGAAGTCTTGTGAATCTTGATAAGGACGTCGTCAATTCCGATTTGGGGAACCGGTACTTCTTCGAGCCACAAGCCTGGCTTGGGATATTTCTTCACTAATGCTTTCATTCACTACTCCTTAGCCCATCGTGGTCTAGCGGAGATGCGCATCCATCCAAACAGCAATGTGGTCAAACGCTTCGTCACATTTACAGTCTGTTGCAAAGGAATGTCCCGAGCCGATGACCTCGTACAATTCCTTTTCGCCCGCGAGTGCTTCATATACCGCGCGAACGCTCTTAGGCTGAACGACATTATCCTTTTCGCCCAAAACGATCAGGGCTGGCACGTGCACGTTCTTCGCGCATTTGATCGCGTCCTGCTTGAGCACGAATGGAAGGTTGTCTACTGGAATGCTTCTTTGCAAAAATCCCTTTGCCGCCGCCGCCTGGCGTGCCTGGGGATCACTATAGATGTGCTCGTAAGTGACGCGGTAGGGGAAATAAAGAGACTTGTGTGTTACGGTTTTTTGCATCCGGTTCACGCCATCCATCACACGATATAGCACCAGCTCTCCGGTACCCAACTCCTCTCGCAGTCGCCCGACGGTTGCTCCGGCGACAACAGCTCTGACCCGTGCGTCCCGCGCAGTCGTGCAGATGACGCCGCCACCGCCCAGGCTGTGCCCGAAAAGGGCAATGCGCTGATGGTCGAGGCCCGGTTGTGACGCGAGGAAATCCAGTGCATGGGTCAAGTCCTCGATCATGCGATCTTCTGAAATGAGACCGCGCATGCCGTCGCTGGTACCGTGACCGCGAAAGTCGATCGCCAGGACCAGGTAACCGCGGTCACAGAATCTTGCTGGATACTCTCCAAATTCCTCGTGGCTTGAAAGAAGACCATGCGCAAAAATGATGCCGGGGTGACGACGCGGCGCCGCCGGTTCAAACAATACACCTCGCACAACTTCTCGATTGCCGGAAAAGAACTCGATGCTCCGCATGTTCACCTCTTTAGATACTCATCAGGAATATCCGCGGCTTGTGCCGCCGGGGAGAATACGTGTAGGATATGGGCTCGCACAAAGCGCTGGATATGCTCAAAGGCTTGCTCCTTGGCATAGTCTTCGAGAACCAGGTGCCCGCTCTTTTCCAGCCACACCATTTGCTTTTCGCGAGAGCTGAGCCGCGCGTGGAATTGCGGCATGGAATCTGCTGGGATCGTGCGGTCACCGCGGGATTGGATCAAAAGCGCGGGAGCAAGGATGTCAGGGAGGTCACTTTGGAGGTGCGGGATGAAATCAATGAACAGACTCGCCGTGCAGCGGGTGGGGAATCTGTCGTACGCGGGGTGGTGGGTGCGGATCCTCGGATCCAGAGTGTCATCCTGTTCGCCCTTACGAATATAGGGAAAGAGATCGAACAGAAACGGAAAGAATTTGAAAAGAGGGACCAAAGGGCTGTGAATTCCGAATGGCGCGGAAACGGCGACAACACCGGTGACGGGCTTGTGGGCGGCCAAATGCAGAGCCAGCAGAGCACCCATCGACAGTCCAATGGGAAATACGACGTCACAGGTATCGCGCAGTTGAGCGTAAGCCGCGGCGGCAGATGCGTACCAATCTTGCCAACGCGTCGCGCACATCTGGTCGAGGCGAGTGGCATGCCCTGCCAGTGCTGGTCCCAGAACGGAGTAGTCTTCTGAGGCGAGTCGCTCGCCGAGTTCTCGCATCTCGAACGGCGTGCCAGTAAAACCGTGTATCAGCAGGCATCCCACGTGGTTGCCAGGAAAGAAAAATGGCTCGGCATTTGGCATATAGTCCGGCATCATTG
>JBLMXX010000128.1:0-10891 GCA_050257995.1 Acidobacteriota bacterium
CCCAGGTTCACATAGCTCTGCACGAAAAATACGCCGGTGATCCCGACGATCACCAGTTTTCCGTACGTCGTGCGCGCGAGCATCGCCGCGCGGACGAGGCGAAACAGGATAAAGACGACGAGCCCGATCACAAAGAGCGCGCCCGCAAACCCCAGTTCCTCCCCGATCACCGAAAAGATAAAGTCGGTCTGGCGAATGCGCAGGAACCGCAGTTGGCTCTGCGTGCCGCTGCAAAACCCCAGCCCGTTGAACCGGCCCGAGCCGATGGCGATGCGCGCTTGCTCCACGTTGTACCCCGCACCCAGGGGATCGCGCGCCGGGTCGATAAAAGTGAGGATGCGCTCCTGCTGGTAGGGGCGCAGGTTCGACCACAACAGCGGCGCGAGGACCAGCAGCAGCGCGAGGATCGCCAGCACGTCGCGGAATTTCATCCCGGCGGCGAGCGCCATCAGTCCCCACGTGAGCGCGAGCACGATCGTCGTGCCCAGGTCGGGCTGGAGATAGATCAGCGCGAGGGGAGCGGCGATGATCAGGAAAGAGCCAAAGAGGTGCCGCACGCGGGACATTTCTTCCGCGTGGTCCGCCATGTACTTGGCGACGACGAGGATGAGCGATAACTTGGTGAACTCGGACGGCTGAAACTGGAACGGCCCGATGGGGATCCAGCGCTGGGCGCCGTGCGTGATGATGCCGATGACCTCGATGGCGACCAGGATGACGAGGGTGCCGATCCAGATCGGCCAGCGGAGCGACATATAGGCGCGATAGTCCACCAGCGTCAGGGCGACCATTGCCCCCAACCCCACGACGAGGAACAAGGCCTGGCGCACGGTCGTGC
Organism: Acidobacteriota bacterium; assembly: GCA_050257995.1. GTDB lineage: Bacteria > Chloroflexota > Anaerolineae > UBA4142 > UBA4142 > JBLMXX01. The sequence goes on from JBLMXX010000128.1 coordinate 839, forward strand.
TCTCCAGGTCGAGGGGCTCGGCGGAGATGCACGCGGTCGCGCTGTAGATCATCAAAATGCCGATCACGGCGAGGAGGAGGGTCGCGGCGAGGAGCCAGATGTCGAAATGCAAAAAGGGCTGGCGGTCGGAACGTTCCATCGATTACCGTGTTTTCATTTTGCGCATGCCGCGGACCCCGATGACGGGAATGTCCGCGACCAGGCGGTTGCCCTGCGGGCCGCGGGAGATCGAGACCGCCACGTGCGACCGATCGATCTCGACGTGCTTGGAGATCACGCCGATGATTTCGTCCTTGAGGATTTCAATCGTTTCCGGCGAGATGTGCGTGCGGTCGTGCGCCAGGACCAATTGCAGACGCTCTTTGGCAATATGAGCCGTGTCATCTGAGCGACCGAAGAAGCGTTCCAGGAAATTCATTTCCTCTACCCCTTTGGACCTTTAAGACTTCCGAAGTCTCCAAGACTTCGGAAGTCTGCCCTTGAAGTCTGCCGGTACCCTAGCGCCGCCATAGTTTTGACAACCGGTCGAACACATTGCCTGAATGGTCAAAGACGGGGAATGGGATCTCCTCGCCCATCATGCGCTGGGCGATCCGCATAAAGGCGCCGCCGGAGGGCGAGCGGTCTTCCAGCGCGACCGGCTGACCCTTGTTGGTCGACGTGATGATCGCCTCATCTTCCGGCACGATGCCGATCAATTCGATCGCGAGCACCTCGAGCACGTCGGCGGTGTCGAGCATGTCGCCGCGCTTGACCATCGAGGGGCGCAGCCGGTTGATGATGAGGCGCGGCGTCGGCTTTTCGCGCGCTTCCGTCAGCCCGATGATGCGGTCGGCATCGCGGACCGCCGAGACTTCGGGCGTCGTGACGATGTTGACGGCATCCGCGGGCGCGATGGCGTTCTTGAATCCCTGCTCGATGCCCGCGGGCGAGTCGATCAGGACGAAATCGAAATCCCGGCGCAGGTCTTCGCACAACTTGACCATCTGCGCTTCCTTGACCGCCGTCTTGTCGCGGGTCTGCGCCGCCGGCAGCAACTGCAACTCCGGCAGGCGCTTGTCCTTGATCAGCGCCTGGCGCAGGCGGGCGTGCCCTTCCACCACGTCGACTAGATCGTACACGATCCGGTTTTCCAGTCCGAGCACCACGTCGAGATTACGGAGACCGATGTCCGCGTCGATGCAAGCCACCCGCTTGCCGCGCCGCGCGAGGGCGACCCCCAGGTTTGCCGTGGCGGTCGTTTTTCCGACGCCGCCTTTGCCCGATGTGATTGTGACGACCCGTCCAGCCATATTCTCCTCCGGAGCCACCGCACTCAGTGTTCAGTGGTGAGTGGTGAGTGGTCGGTAAACCGTAACGCAATACGGAATACGGAATAATCAATACGGACTTCCGCCAACCGAATACTGCATACTGACCACTGCCCACTGCCCACTATCCCGTCCACGGCTCGACGACGATCTGGCCGTTCCGCACGCGCGCGATTTCTGCCGGCGCATGCCCCGGCCGCCGGACGTCCGGCGCGCGGGCGATCTGCCCGCCGATGCGCAGCTGGGTCGGCGCGAGGAACAGCGCGCCGACGATGGCCCGCTCATTGCCCGCGGCCCCCGCGTGGACGACGCCGCGCAGTTTGCCCCACACGAGCACGTCGCCGCCGGCGATCACTTCCGCCCCCGGATTGACGTCCCCATACACGACCACCGTCCCCGCGTGATGGATCACCTGCCCGGAGCGGACGGTGCGTTGGACAAAGAGCGCGTCGGGCTCCGCTTCGGGCGGCGCCGTGTCGCCGGCGGCGTGACTCCCGTTGCCGGGCTCGACGGCGGGCGGCGCGGCGAGCGAGGTCTGCACCAGGTCCAGCGCCTGCTGTGCCCCGGGCGCGCCGACGATCGAGCCGAGCGTCATGTTGTGCTGGGCGAGCAGCGCGATCAGTTCCTCGATCTCGGTCACGCCGATGGCGCGGTTGCCCGATTCCAATAGGACGCGCGCGCCGCGGAAAAAGGCCTGGGCGCTCGGCCGCTCGAGCTGCAGCGCCAGCTCATTCAGCAGGTCGTGCCACCCGCCCTCGCCCAGCGTAATGCACAATCCCTCGCGCGTGCCCTTGAAAGAAACGGAAGACATGGGAATCAATGAGCCAATGAAGACCAATGAACCAATGAAAACCAATAAACCAATGAGACAATTATCCGTTGAGTCAAATATCAATGAGACAATTAGTCGATTATCCAATCACCAATGGGTTGCTTGGCTCATTGGCTTATTGACCTCCATTGGCTCATTGACCTCACTGCGTCGGCACGAATTGGACGATATAGCGCTTGTACGGCGTCACGTCGACCGAGAAGGACTCTGAATCGTTGGGCACGACGGTCCTCACACACCAGTGGGTCGTGTCGTGCCAGTAGATGTCGTTAAAGTTGAACGCGCCATCGGCGTTCGTGGTGGCGGTAAAGACCGCGTTCCCGTCGCACTTGTCCGCCACGACGCGCACCCCGAACACGCCGCGCCCGGACGCATCCACGACCGTCCCGAAAAAGGCGGGCTGTTCGTTGCTCCACCCTTCCACGTTCAACAAGCGCCCGGTATATTTGTGCGCCGGAGGCGCCACGGGACCGCTGCCCGGCGGCGGCGCGGGAGGTTTGACGACGACGGAGGGCGCCAGCGGCTGCACGGCGGGCGCCAGCGGCGAGTCCGCGGGCAGCTTGAAATACGCGCGCAACATATCCGTCGCCGCCGGCGCCGCGACCGACGAGCCCTCTCCGCCGCCCGCGACAAAGACCGTCACCACGATCTGGGGATTGTCGTAGGGGGCGAACGCGGTGAACCACGCGTGCGTCGGCAAGTGCCCGTTGACTTTGGGTCCATAGTATTCGGCGGTACCGGTCTTGGCGGCGACGGAGAGCGCGGCGAGATTGGCGTTCACCGATGTGCCGCCCGTCACGCCCAGGCGCATCCCCTCGCGCACGATCGCCAGGTTTTGCGGGTCGACCGCGACGCGGCGGATCACCTGCGGATCGATCTTGCGGATGATGCTGCCCGCCGGATCGGTCACGGCGTGGACCAACTGCGGCTTGTAGAGCGTGCCGCCGTTCGCGACGATGGCGGTATAATTGGCGACCTGCAGCGGCGTCGCCAGCACGTATCCCTGACCGATGCCCATATTGTACGTGTCGCCCACCGTCCAGATGTCGCCGATCTGCTTGCGCTTCCACGTCGGGTCCGGCACCAGTCCCTTCGCCTCGCCGGGGATGTCGATATTGGTCAATTCGCCTATGCCGAACATGCGCGCGTACGCCGCCAGGCGCTCTTCCCCCAGCCCGCTGTCGAAATCGGGATACTCGCCGCCCGCGAGCTTGTAGAAGAAAACGTCCGACGATTCCGCAATGCCCTGGCGAATGGTGAGCGAGCCAAAGCCCGGCTTGTACCAATCGTAAAAGGGCTGGGCGCGCGATAGGTCGCCTTCAAAGAACCGGTTGGGCACCCAGATCGTGCCCGGGGTCTGGATGCGCGTGTTGATGTCGAGGACCCGTTCCTGGAGCGCCGCGCTCGCCGGGATCAGCTTGAACGTCGAGCCGGGCGGGTACTGCCCCGTGATGGCGTGATTGACGAGCGGGTGCAGCGGGTCCTGCGCGAGATTCGTGTAATCGTCCACCGAGATGCCCGTGGCAAACAGGTTGTTGTCGTAACTCGGCAGGTTGACCATGGCGAGGACGTCGCCGTTGCGCGGGTCCAGCGCGACGGCCACCGCTTGCTTGGCGTGCGAGGTGCGCAGGGTTTTTTCCAGGATCTTTTCGACCGTCTTTTGAAACTCGTCGTCGATCGTGAGGACGAGGTTGCTCCCGGCGACCGGTTTTTCCTCGCCCAGCGAATACACCTCGCGCCCCTGCACGTCGACCTCGATATAGCGGCGTCCTTTGGTCCCGCGCAGGTCGCTCTCATAGGTGTATTCCAGCCCAGTCAGACCCACCCGGTCGGTGGGGGCATAGCCCTGGTCCTTATAGTCGTCGTAGGTCTCGAGCGGGATGCGCCCCGTATAGCCGAGGATGTGCGCCAGCAGCGGACCTTCGACATACTGCCGCACCGGCTCCAGGTCCACCTGGATGCCGGGAAAATCCAGGTGCCGCTCTTCGAGCGTGAACGCGACCTCGCGCGGGACGTTCGTTTTGATGAGCGTCGGCGAGAAGGGATCGCGCCGTCCTTTTTCGATCAGCTCGCGCAGCCCGGGCTTGCGCGTGGGCGGCGTCACGATGCGGTCGAGCGTCAGGGGGAGGCGCCCCACGGCGTCGGTGCTGGTATTTTCGACGACCGTGTCGATGGGGATGTTGAGCAGGGTCGCGAGCTCGGCGAAAACGCGTTCCTCTTGGCTCGCGGGCAGATCGGCGGGGACGATCGAAACGCTAAAGGAGGGGACGTTGCGCACCAGGATCTTGCCGTTGCGGTCGTAGATGATGCCGCGCAGCGCGTCCGTCTGGACCAGGCGGAAACGGTTCCGGTTGGCTTCGTCGTGATAATAACTGCCCTGCACGAGCTGGACCTGCGCCAGTTGGAGGATGAGGATGGCGAACGCGATGATGATGCCGATGCGCAGCAGCCGGAAATGGCCGTTCGGCTCCAGGTCCTCGTCAGTTATGGCTTTGGCGTACGAATATTCGTTATCGGGATCGTTAGACACCGGGACCTCGACAGTACTGTGGAAAAATTATACCGCAGGTGGAACAAGTTGGCAACTGTTTTACCATTCCACTTGGGGTCGCAGGCGGCGGTACAGTCGCTGCAAGGGAAAGTAGGCGAGCGGGAACGCCACTGTGTTCAGGACCGCGGTCGGGAAGGTGACCCGCAGCAAATAATCGTTCCAGGCGATTTGCCAGCCGAGCGTGTTCAAGATCGCCAGCATCAGCACGTTATAGGCGAAGGTGGAGACGACGACCGCGGCGGGCGGCACGATCACATTGCTGCGAAACGTCGTCGTCTGCGCCAGTCCGATCAACAGCCCGATCGAGGTGAGGGAGATCGTCTGCAAGCCAAAAGGCAAGCCGGAGAACAGGTCCAGGAATATGCCGGCGATAAAGCCCCACACGGCGGCTTCGCCGGGCAGGCTGAGCAGTCCCCAGGCCACGACCATCAGCAGCGGCAGATCGACTTTAAAGCCGCTGATCGTCACCAGGGGGACGAGCGTCACCTGTACGATGGCGATGAGGCCGAGCAGGGGGATCGAAAGCCAGTAGGTCATGTCAGCAGCAGCGCCTTAGCGGGAAGGCGTGGGGGTCCGCGTCGGCTTGGGGAGCGGGGTCGGCGTCACCGTCGGCTCGCTGGTGATATCGGACGGCGTGAATTTTTTCAGGATCAACACGAATTCGAGCCGGGCGAAATCGACCGAGGGTTGGAGGGTCGCTTCCTGAAAGAGATCGATATCGCGCTTGCGCACTTCCGTCACCTGACCGATCACGAGGCGCTTTGGAAAATTTCCGCCCAGCCCGGACGTGAGGATCTTGTCGCCGGTCTTGATCGCCTCGCCTTGCGGGACATATTTGATGATCAGATTGCCGTTCACGTCGCCCTGCACCACTCCCGTGGCGCGCGTCGACTGCACGACGGCGTTCACCGAACTGGAGGGGTCGAGGATGAGCAGCGCCTTGGACCAATGGCTCCCGGTCTCGGTCACGCGCCCCACCAGTCCCTGCGCCGTGAGGACCGGCATGCCCGGCTTGACTCCCTCGGCGGTCCCTTGATCGAGGATCACAAAACGGACGAGGTTGGACGGCTCGACGCCGATCACGCGCGCGAGGTCGGGATTGGGCTGCACGAGCCGCTGCAAGACGGTGGCGCCCACGAGGTCGTAATCCGTGTTGGCTTGCTTGTAGGCGAGCTGCTGGCGGAGGATGGCGTTCTCGGTCTCGAGCTCCTTGAGTCGCACGTTGTCGAGCGTCATCGCATCGACCTGGGACTGCAATTCCCCGATGCGCGCGCGCAGCGTCCGCGGATCGGTCAGCGTGCCGCTCGCGGCATCGGCGCTGTCCTGCATCGCGGCGGCGCTCCCCAGCACCGGCTGTAAAATGCCGAGGGCGAGATCTTCAAAGGGCTGCAGTTGTCCGGTCAGGTGGAGGAAAAGCGCGGCCAGGGCAATGAGGAGGAGGACGATCAGGACCGAAAAGCGGTTGCGGCTTGTGGTGTACATGGGAAAAAGTGCGTAAACTCTAAAACGTAAAGCGTGAAGCGTGAAGAGTTAAGAGTGAAGAGTGAGACGTGAAACGTAAAGAGTGAAATGTAAAACGGAATATGGAATATGGAATAGGCCTTACGTTTTACGCCTTACGATTTACGATTTACGTTTTACTACTTACGTTTCACGTTTCACGTTTCACGCATTACGGTTCTCACCGCCTGCCGTTTCGACGCGACGTCGTCACCACCGTATGCAGGGTATTGAGCTCGTCGAGAACGTGACCCGCGCCGCGGACGACACAGGTGAGAGGGTCTTCGGCAACATAGACGTGCATCTTGGTTTCCTGTGACAGCCGCCCGGCGATCCCGCCGAGGAGCGCGCCGCCGCCCGCGATGGCGATCCCGTGGATCATCAGGTCGGACACCAGTTCCGGCGGCGTTTCGTCAATCGTCGTCTTGAGCGCGTCGACGATCTGGTTGACCGGGTTGGTCAGGGCTTCGCGGATTTCGACGCTCGACACTTCGATGGATTGGGGCAGCCCCGTGATGAGGTCGCGCCCGCGCAGGACGACGGTGCTTTCTTCGGGCAGCGGAAAGGCGGAGCCGATCGCCATCTTGATTTCCTCCGCCATGCGCTCGCCGATGAGCACGTTATATTTCTCGCGCGCATAGCGGATGATCTCGTCGTCCATTTCGTCGCCCGCCACGCGGATCGAGCGGCTGACGACGATGCCGCCCAGCGAAAAGACGGCCATTTCGGTCGTGCCGCCGCCGATGTCGACAATCATGCTGCCGACCGATTCGGTGATCGGCAGGCCCGCCCCGATCGCCGCCGCCATCGGCTCTTCCACGAGAAAGACCTCGCGGGCGCCCGCATTCATCGCGGCATCGTGCACGGCGCGCTTTTCGACTTCGGTCACGCCGCTGGGGATGCCGATGACGATGCGGGGACGGTGCGGGACGGGGATGAGGGTTTGGTCGTGGACTTTGCTGATAAAGTATTCGAGCATCTTTTCCGTGACGTCAAAGTCGGAGATGACGCCGTCCCGCAGCGGGCGGATCGCGACGATGTCGGCGGGGGTGCGCCCGACCATCTGCTTGGCTTCGGATCCGATCGCCAGGACGCGTTTCGTCCGCTTTTCGACCGCGACCACGGATGGCTCGTTAATCACAATGCCCCGGCCGCGGACGAGTACCAGCGTATTCGCCGTGCCGAGGTCGATCCCGATATCCCGGGAAAAGAGTCCAAAAAATGAATTCAAGGGGCTAAACAACGCGACGTGCTCCTAGTCCAACATAAAAGCGCAAACCGCTACGTTCACATTTTATACCACAATCCCTATAAACGCAAAAAGTGGAGCACAACCTCTGCTCCACTTTTGACGGTTCCGGACGGCTATTTCTTTTCTTCCTTGGCGGCTCCGGCCGCAGGTGCCGGTGCAGCGCCTTCGGCGCCCTCTTCCTCTTCCTTCTTGCCCTTGCCGATGACCTCGGGCTCGACGACCGCCGCGGGCACGGCTTCCGCGATCACTTCTTCCTTCACCGGCACGACCTTGGCGACCATTTCCTCACGCGGGGTGAGGATTTCGATGTTGTCGGTCACCTTCAGGTCGCTGACGAAAAGGCTCTGGTTGAGTTCGTTCATGCCGGAGACATCCACCTGGATGCTGTCGATCAGGTCGGTCGGCAGAACGCGGATCAACACGGTGTCGATGCCGTGGATCAACAATCCCTCGCCGCGGGTGACGGCGGGACTGGTGCCGAGCAGGACGAGCGGCACTTCGGTCGTGATCTTTTCCGTCATCGAGACTTCTTGAAAATCGATGTGAACGATGCGACCGGAGAGCGAGTTTCTCTGGATCTCGCGCGCCAGGACCAGGCGCGGGGCGCCGGCATCCAGCGTCAACTTGATCAGGCGGTTGTGACCGGCTTTGCTCACCACCTGCTTCAAGGTCTTTTCTTCGACCTGCAGCGTGAGCGGCGCGTCCATGTGGCTTCCATACACCACGGCGGGCACAATACCGGACCGGCGTAGGGCGTGTACCTGCTTGCCGATCACCTGGCGCGGCTGCGCCGTTAAAAGGATTTCCTCTGCCATGCGTAAAACCTTCCTATAGACTCTAGAATAGCGTCGTGTATTGTACCGTACCTGCGCGAAATAGTCAAATTGTCATTGCGGATAAACTGTGTTAAACTTGCCGCCGTGCATCTTTCCAGATTCCGAACGACCTATCCCCCAGTCCCCTTCCCTTTAGATCGCAGACCCCGCGACCCCAAGCGGGGGAAGGGGGGCGGGGGGTTAGGTTGGGTGGCACTGTCAAGAAACTTTGCGTCAGCCCTGCTCTACCTCCTCATCTTTTTCTTCCTGGCAGCGTGCGCCCCGGCCTCCAAACGCGTCGCCATCGTCGCCGACGGCACGCGGCGCATCGTCGACACCAACGCCGCGACCGTCCAGGATGTCCTCCGGGAACAGCGGGTCGCGGTAGGCGACAACGACCGCGTCGAACCGCCGCTGTATGCCGAGATCGACCGGAGCGCCACCATCACAATCACCCGCGTCGAGGTCAGGACCGACAGCGCGCGCCAGCCGATCCCCTTTGAGCGCCAGCTCGTGCGCGACGAGACCTATCCGGAAGGACAGATGCGCATCGTCCAGCTCGGCTCGAACGGCGAGGTGGAGATCACCTATGCGCTCACGAGCGAGAACGGGGACGCGCTGCCGCCGCGCGAGACCGCGCGCAAGATCATCCGCCAGCCCCAAAACGAGATCCTGGCGATCGGGACCCTGGGGAGTCTCCCCGGCGTGCCGGTGGAAGGCAGCCTCGTCTATCTCGCGAACGGGAACGCCTGGGTCATGCGCAATTCGAGCAGTGACAAGCGCCCGCTCACGTCCACCGGCGACCTGGACGGGCGCGTGTTTTCACTCTCGGCCACCGGTCGCTATCTCCTCTTTTCCCGCGCGGCCGAAGCCGGGGGCGAATCGATCAATACCCTCTGGCTGATCGACACGCTCGTCCTGGGCGAGTCGCCGCGCGCGCTCTCCGTGGGCGATGTGCTTTATGCCCAATTGTCGAATGATGCGCGGACGATCGCCTATTCGACCGGCGAAAAAACTCCCGGCGCCCCGGGCTGGAAAGCGCACAACGATCTATGGGTCGCCCCGCTGGTGACGGGCGAGATCAGCGCGACTTTGCCGGCTTCGATCACGCTGAATGCGCGGCAGGTCTGGCAGCCCGCGATGCCGGCGCCGTACAGTTGGTGGGGCGCGAACCTGGCTCTCGCGCCGGACGGTCACGCCGTCGCCTATGCGTTCGCCAACGCGATCGGTTTTTCCGAGCTAGGCGGCGCCGTTTCCAGCCGCCGGGTCCTGCTCAAGGATTTTGCCCCGTTTCGCACGCGCGCCGATTGGGTCTGGGTGCCCCAGGTCGCCTGGTCGCCGGACAGCCGTTTCGTGATCGCCGCCGTCCACGCGCCGCTGGATAACCCGGTCGTCGCGAGCGACAACCCCTCGTTCGAGTTGTGGGCGCTCGCGCGCGACGGGAGCGTCTATGCCCCGCTCGCCAAGCAGACCGGGATGTGGGCCGCGCCCGCGTGGTCCCCGCCGGACGCGCGCGGCGAAAGCAAGATTGCCTTTGGCGTCGCCCTGTCGCCGAGTGACAGCGAGCGCAGTCGCTATGCGCTGTACGTGATGGACCGGGATGGCGGGAACAAGCAGCAGATTTTCCCGCAAGACAAAGAGGAAGGTCTACTGATTGCCCAGGTCGCCTGGGCGCCGAGCGCGCGCCAGCTCATTGCCCTCCGCGACAATGACCTTTGGCTGTACGATTTCGCGTCGGCGCGCTGGTCGCAGTTGACGGCGAACGGCGCCTCCGCCCTGCCGCGCTGGGGCAA
>JBLMXX010000129.1:0-8984 GCA_050257995.1 Acidobacteriota bacterium
GGCGCGCATCAGCAGCCGGATCGTGAATCAAGTGCCGCACGTGAACCGCGTTGTGTACGACATAACGAGCAAGCCGCCGGGCACCATCGAGTGGGAGTGAGGAGGCGCACGGTTAGAATAAGGCTCCCCAATACCGCGAGGTGGCCATAGCCGCCACTGCCACGGCAAGGCAGATCGCCGTGTAGAGAACGTAGGTGGTCATTTGCACTTGAAACGCTTCTGCTCTGGATGATTCCTCGCGCGTAGGTGCTCTCCCCGCTGCGTGGATTTCTGTGTTCAGCGCCGTTAACTTGAGCGACGTCCTCCGGAGTGGGAAAAAGCCAATGAAGAATGCCGTCAGTCCGACGAGCCCACCTACGGTAAATCCTATCCCGGATGGGCTGCCAATCCATTCGATGCGCAAGCCAGCAGAATCGATCCAATAAAGCGTGAGCCCGGCTAGTACAGTAAGTGGAGGTGCCAGGGTGAGAGCCACTGCCCACGGGCCGCCCAAGAGCCGCTGCATGAACTTGGCGCTGTCAGGACCCGTGGCCTGTGCTGCCGGCTGGATAAACCCTGCAAATACAAATATACTGCCTGCCCAGAAGATACCGGAGAATATGTGAATTAACCGGACTAGCAAGATCAGGATGCTCATTCGACTCCTTCTTTCTAGAGGGTGGATTGTGTCCTGCGAAGTGCCGGGATTATGACATGTGATTGTCTTCGTTGTCAATGGGTGCGCGTGGCAAGGCACGATTTCCCACCACGCTCCATATTCGTCCGCGATCTGCCGCTGCGCTGACTCAATGTGGTTCGCTGTAAACTCGTCGTCGGCGAGGCGCACCATTTTGTCTTCATCGTCGTCATAGTGCTTGTGCGGCGCGAGACCGTATCGCGTCCAGTGCCAAATGTTGCAATTCCACACGAACGGGAATATAATGTAATTAACTACTCGCTTGGGTAGGGTAGCGTCCGATCCTTTGCATACTCGCTTCGTGTGGGTTCGCTCTCCCCTCTCCCTGCTGTTCCATCTCACCCACTCGAATAGGGGAGCCCTGCAAATGACGCGTCGTTTGAGTTCGCTCAAGTGGCTTACGATCCTAGGCCCCATTGTCTTCGTGGCAATTTTTACCTATGCCGCGTATTTTCAGTTGCCTGCCTTTCTCCCCACCCCCGCGATTTACGTCCTGGTCGTCCTCGTCGTCGCCGTTGCCGCTTTTCTTTTCTCCCAATCCATATTCAGCATCCTGGCTGCGCGTGAAAGAGAAATCCTGAGGCACCATCGCGAGCTGGAGGCGCTCCGCCAGGTCTCGGATACCATCAGCACTTCACTCGATCCGGTCGAGATGCTCTCCCGTGCGCTCGATGCCGTCCTGGAACTCACCCACGCCGCCGCGGGGCGCGTTTGGCTCGTGGACCCGGATTCAGGAGAATTGCGGAACACGTTACACCGCGGCCTCTTCCCGGATGCGTTTGCAGAGCCGGCCGCGCTCAAATCCGGGGAAGGGCTCGCGGGGAAGGTTGCCGGTTCTCGCAAGGTCGAAGCGATCCCCGATTTGGAAAGGTCCTCGTACGCAGAACTCGAGCCGCTCTACGCCAGGGGGTTTCTGGAATTCGCGAGCGTTCCGTTAACGGCGCGCGATCGCGTCGTCGGCGTATTTGAGATCGCCGCGCGCCATCGCGGCGAACTGGACCCGTCTACACTGAGCCTGCTCGCCGCCGTCGGAGGCGAGATCGGACTGGCGGTGGAGAACACGCGGCTGTTCGACGCCGCCCGCGCGCGCCAGGCGGACGCGGAGGACCTTTACGAGACCGGCATGGACCTTGCGTCCAAGCTGGATATCAAGCAGGTCTTGAATACCGTCACCGAACGCGGACGCCGCCTCTTGAACGTGGATGCGTCCGCGCTCTGTTTGTGGGATGATGAAAAGCGCTGGCTGGTGGTCGGGAGCGAAAGCGGTCCGGCAGAGGCGTTCGAATCCCAGACGGGCCTGGGACGCCGGGTGGCGCAAAAGATCAATCTCCTGTCCGTCGACGCCGCGCACCCGGGCGGGGACTGCCTCACCTGCGCGCTCATCCGCGCGCCGTATCGGCAAACGCACATCGAGCTGCCGGTGCGCCTGGGCGATCAGGTGATCGGCTGCCTTTGCGTGTCCAGCGCGCGCCCGCGCACCTTTGCCGAGAGCGACATTCAGAAGCTCGGCGCGCTGGCAGACCAGGCGGCCATCGCCATCCAGAACGCGCGCGCCTATGACCGCGCCGGGAATGCGGCGGTGGTGATGGAACGCGAGCGGCTCGCGCGCGAGATGCACGACACGCTCGCCCAGGTCCTCGGATTTGTGAGCGCAAAATCCCAGGCGCTGCAAGAGATGTTGACGACGGGGCAGACGTCCGCCGCCATCGAGCAACTCGATCAGCTCACCACCTTGTCCCAGAGCCTGTATGCCGACGTCCGCGAGGTCATCCTCGGCTTGCGTTCGACGATTTCGCCGGAAAAAACTCTCGTGCCGACGCTGAGCGACTATGTGCAAGCCTACACGCGGCAGAGCGGAATCAATACGAGCCTGGTCGTCGAGAACGGCGCGCATGAATTGACTTTTGCTCCGGCGGTGGAACTGCAGTTGATCCGCATCGTCCAGGAATCGCTGACGAATATCCGCAAGCACGCGCAGGCGCGGCACGCCGTGGTCCGCTTTGCCACGGTCGACGGGCATGTCGAGATGCGGATCGAAGACGATGGGCGCGGGTTCGACCCCTCGCACATCGCGCGCGGCGATTGGCCGCAGTTTGGGCTGCAGACGATGCGCGAGCGGGCGGAATCGGTGGGCGGCGCCTTTGTCGTCGTTTCCCGTCCGGAGATGGGAACGCAGATCGTGGTGCAAATACCTTTGGGTTACCTTGGAGGTCGCTAGGGATGCGAGTTTTATTGGCGGATGATCACCCACTTTTTCGGGACGGATTGGCGACGTTGTTGCGGGCACGGGGCATGGATGTGGTCGGCGAGGCGAGCAATGGGCTGGAAGCGGTGGAAAAAGCGCGGGCGCTCAAGCCGGACCTGATCCTCATGGACGTGAACATGCCGCACATGAACGGGCTGGAGGCGACGCGGATCGTCAAGACGGAAAGGCCCGAGACGAAAATCGTCATCCTGACGGTATCGGACGACGACGAGAACCTGTTCGAGGCGATCAAGAGCGGGGCGCAGGGCTATCTGCTCAAGAGCCTGCAATCCCAGGCGTTTTTCGACCTGCTCAACGGCGTCGCGCAGGGCGAAGCGCCCATCTCGCGCGGGCTGGCGACCAAGATCCTCGGCGAGTTTGCGCGGCACCTGCAGCAGGACGAGGCGCAGGCGGCGAATAAAGAGGACCTGACGGACCGGGAAAAAGAAGTCCTCCGGCTCGTCGCCGAGGGCTCGACCAACCGCGATATCGCCGGAAAACTGAATGTGACCGAGAACACGGTCAAGTATCACCTGAAGAACATTCTGGAGAAACTGCATCTCCGCAACCGCGCGCAGGCGGTCGCCTACGCGATGCAAACGGGCTTGCTCAAAAAGACGGTCCGTTGACTGAATTGAGATCAGATGCCGGTGCAGGAGCCGCCTCAAGCGCTCCTGCACCTTTTTATTTCTGAATCACTCTCTCTTCGAGGAAAAGGATCATGTCACTCGCTACGCTGGACCGGACGAATAAACGCGTCCTCATGTTTGGGGGAAAAGGCGGTGTGGGCAAAACGACCGCCTCGGCGGCGACGGCGCTGCATTATGCGCTGGCCGGTCGCAAGACCTTGATCATCTCCAGCGACCTCGCGCCGTCGCTGTCCGATATCTTTGAAACACCCATCGGGGCGCACGAGACACCCGTGCCGGGCGCGGCCAACCTGTTCGCGCTGGAGATCAACCCGGACGAGGTGATGCGGCTCTGGAAGGCAAAATTCGGCGAGCAGATCTACCAGGCGGCATCGGTCGTCGTGGACATGCCGCGCGAGGAGATTGTGGACTATGTCGCGCTGGCTCCGGGCATCCAGGAAGAATTCATGCTGGATTACATCCTGGCGCACGTGCGGGACCGGCGCTACGAGCGGGTGATTTGGGATACGGCTCCGGCGGGCGATACGCTGCGCCTGCTCGACCTGCCGCGCCATTTCCTCCAGCACCTGCGCGCCGCGCCGCGCTTTTACCTCAAGGCGCAGGACCTGCTCGGGCTTGCCGGCACGCCCTTCCTGGCGCTCGTCGAATCCTGGACGGCGCTCTCCCAGCAGGTCGCCGACTTTTTCCGCGATCCCGCCAACGTCGAATTCCTGCTCGTCACCATCCCCGAAGCGCTGGGCGTATACCAAAGCCGCCGCGTCATACGGGAATTGACCGGCTACGGGCTGACGGTGGACCACGTGATCGTGAACGGGGTGATCGCAAAGCCGGAGGGTGACTTTATGCGGAAAAGGATGGAGATGCAGAGTCCGTATCTCGCGATGCTGGGCGAAGAATACGGCGGGAAAAATCTGGTCCGGGTGCCGCTCCTGCCTTACGAGGTCAAGGGGCTGGCGAGATTGAGAGAGATCGGCCGGGTCCTGTTCGCGTAAGGATGAGAGGATTTCACTGCCTATCCCCTGTTGCGTACCCTGATAAAGGCTCCCAACCCCAACAAGTGACCCCTCGAAGGCTCGACCACTACCCGAATGGGCGGTGCAATATACCTACGTAGAAATGCACAAGTACATTGCACACATACTAGTTAGAAATACTAGGCAGGTGTAGAAATACACAGGCAGGTTGATGGGCTCGAAATCTACCTAGTATTTATACGTACGTATCGACAATGTATGAAATACGTAAGAATAGTGTAGAAATACGGATTTACTTTCGCGGCGCCTGCTTTATACTGGAAGCATGTCCGGCACGCCAACCTATCTCGCGCGGATCAGATGTGCTGCACGGAAACAGGAGCAGGGTCCCGCGTCATGAGCCATCTACGATTCATCAAGCTGAGTGTTGTAGTGGAAGATGCCTTCCCCTCGCTCAAAGGCGCTCCCTTTGGGACGTTCTTTGCACTCGCGGTGAATGAGGCCAAGATATCCCTTGGCCAGTCCCCGGGTCTGTCGGCGCACGCTGTGGCCGCCAAGATCGGGTACGGGCTCCGCGCAACCCAATATGCCCTGGACTATTTGTGCCGGCACCAGTACGCGACCAAACTCGAGGCGCGCGGCGAACTGGGTGAGACCCTGTATCGCGTCTCTGCATATGCCTGGTTTGGTAATCCCCCGCCCCACTATGAGGAGCGGAACCCTGCACGGGAATGCGCTCCGGACGGAAATTGCAGGGGTATGCACCCCAGTGCGCCTGTTGTTGTTGTTAATTCTAGATCTATCGCGCCTTTACGAGAAGCGGAACAACAACAGGCGCATTCCAGTGCGAGCCGTGCAATTTTTGCCGCGGGGGGGGTGGCGGGACCGCCGCTGGAGGTATTGGCGCGGACGGTGGACCCCGAACTGGCGCGAGAGTGGACCGAGCGGCTGGAGGATGCGCCGAGGAGTATCCGGGACCCGGTGGCGTTAATGATCGCGCGGCTCGCGCACGACCCGACGGCGAGACCGTCGTGGGCGAAACGCAAGCCGAAATCGTTGATCGACGACGAGTTTGCGAAATTCGTGCACGGGCGACCGGAGCACACGCAGTACTGCCGCGAGCATCCGGAGGAGGTGGACTGCGATTGCGGAAAAGAGTTGCCTGCGGAAGATGGTGGGTAGTGGGGGAGGGGCGATTCACAACTGCCCTGGCAGGCGTTGCCGGGGTGAATCGCCCGTACTGGGCAGTGTTCGGTGTTCAGTGTTCAGAGAAATGTTGTGCTTGCTAATGCACAGGCTATAGCAAACACAACAATGAACTCGCTGAAAGACGAACGCGGCGTCGTGCGGCATTGAGGTCGCCGCCGCGATCACGAAAGGGTAGAGCCGACCATGCCGTATTTCCAATATCGGTTGCCATAGCGCGTCAACTCTGAAATGCGTTCCATGCCTATCTTTTCCGCTACGCGTTGGGATGCACGGTTCCCCATGCGGATGAGACTGATCAGGCGCGGCAAGCTCAGGATGTTAAACGCATAGTCGCGCACGGCAGTGGCCGCTTCCGTCGCAAAACCCCGATTCCAATAATCGCTGCGCAAGTCATAGCCCAGTTCTGCCACCTGGGTGCCATCCACTTGCATCACTTCCAGTCCGCAGTCCCCAATCAGTAACCCGCTCGTCTTGTCGATGACCGAAAAAAGACCATAGCCATGCTCGGCCTGGTGAGCGAGATTACGCGCAAGCCACTGTGCCATCTGTTGCCGATCAAAGGGAGCACTATCAAACGCGGCCATCACCTTGGGGTCTGTAAAGATGACCAGCAGAGCGTCGATGTCGGTCGCCCGCATCGGGCGCAACCAAAGGCGCGCTGTCTCTAGTACGGGTTGGTGCTGATCAGCCATAGACGATTCCTTCCCGCTTTCGCTCCGCTTTGTCTGCGGCTCGGCGGACAAGTGCCCAAGCAGCCATTTTAGCCCAGGGTGTAAAGGCTTGCAAATCTCTCTTAGGTTCCAGTGGGTTTTCTTTGTCTAAGATAGGCCAATCCCGCCGCGAGTATGGCATTGGCACTGAATACCAATGCCAGGGTCCCGAGAGCATCCGCATAATAATAGTCCCGGCCCTCCAGATACGTGACCATCACGGGGATTACGCTTAACACAGTAACCACACCCGCCACATAGCTCCAGCGGATGGGCCGCAAGTAGGCGAGCAGGCACGTGCTCCAGGGGATCGCCGCAAGATGGATGATATAGCCCGATTCGGCAGGACGATAGACCTGCCAGACCAGATTGCTGACGATCAATATCCCACTGACTCCCAGCCATAAGCGATTAGGGGAAAGCGTCGTGACTTGAGAGACAGTTGCCGGAGGAACGGGCGCCGGCTGCCCTGGCTGTTCTTTGAGCGTGGCTACGCGGAGTGCCGCGGTGGCCTGAATCAACGCGACCGCTATTGATGCTGCAGCCGTGATCAGTGCGATAAGTACGCCCTCCATAATTGACCCCTTTATTTCAATTTCCATCCGCCGATGGTGGGCGGCGGTTGTTTCCAGACGCTCACTCTTTTGTTATCCGACTTTAATTTTAGGGATCCACCGCGGGGTGGATCTGCTATAATTCTCGTACGTGGCGCCGAATTTCCTTTTCAACGTCGGTTCTTCGTACAAGATCACGAACAGATGAAACGCCAGTAAGACTATAATCGCGTAGGCGAGGATCCAAATTGATTTGAACCAGAGCCAGTGACCGACGATGATGGCCAGCGTGCCCAGGTAAATCGGATTGCGGACGTAGCGATACACCCCGGTTGCCACAAGCGCTTTGGGCGGGTCCATTGGATTGGGGGTGCCGCGACCCTTGAACGCGAAATCCGAAAAGCACCATAGGATCGTCACTCCGCCGAGGAACCAGAGAGGAAAAGCAATGTAGGCGAAGAGGCCGGTCTCGACTTGCGGGCTGCTGGGCAGCAAAACGAAGGGGACGTACCCTGCGCCGAGGCCCGCCACAAGGATGAGAAATAGAAAAGATTTGAGCGCGTTCACATATGCACTCGCTTTGCCTTTATGTAATAGAGCGCCCGCTATCGCGGTGGGACGCCTTGATTTTTGTGGCAAGCGATGGCGGGGCGAATCCTTCTAAAAGTTGTGCTTGCTAATGCACGGGCTATAGCAAACACAACAATGAACCTGTTCGTAGAACCGCGGCGGCGGACGACATTCAGGTCGCCACCGCGATTATGAAAAGCAGTAGCCGATGTTTCACATTTGCAGTGTTAGGCGGCTTTCGCAGACCGCAATGCCAAGCCGGTCCAAATCGCGCCCAGCAAATCCACGACCCCAAACAGAACAAGTGGTGGGCCGGCGAAGCCCAATAGCACAAAGATGGCAAAAAAGACAATGACGGTTGAACGGAGATAGACCGTCCAACGGAAAAAGTCGGTCATTTCTTTGCGCGCCGTTTGGAAGTAGTAGAAACCCAGGAACAGGACGAGCATTCCTACTACTCGAACCCAGACTTCATTTGTGCCGGGAAGGAAGAACAAACCAAGCAGGAAATTAGGGGCGACAAGCAGGACGAGGCCGAGCACTATGAGATACAGACCAAATACGAAAACACTGCGGGCACTGTTACTCATTTTCTCCACTCCGTTCAGTCTGAGGAATGAACCTACGCTATCAGTTGCGCGGCTCATTCCACTCAACTTGCACTTTGCCTGCCGCGCTTGGATGGCAAAGGCATGCCGCAAACTTCTTGCTCCCCACCCAATTGCGGGAAGCCAGCAAACGGGTGTATGCTTTACGCAACTTTATTGACGTGAATCCACACTTCCACCTCCTTTCGCCGGGGCTCGGCGGGCATAACCAATTCGAGCGTATCCAGCGGACTACGAATCCGCCTGGTCGCCGCGACAACGCGTACGGGTATCGCGGTGGTGAGGCTGATATTTTGCGGCGAGCGATTGCGCGGCGATTCCTTCTGAAAGTTGTGCTTGCTAAAGTACCGGCTATAGCAAACACAACAAATAGGTTCGGGCAAATGAATTTGCCGCAACGTATGGCGATATCCGCCTGCGCGGACAAGTTCGTTTGCCGACGTAGGTCTGCATGGCTGTGGCTTGCCGCAATTTTGGATGCCCGGCAATCGTCAGATTTAGGTCGCCACCGCGATCATGAAAGGGTAGAACCGCTGGTGCCCAGGCCAAGCGCCAAGAGGCAGAGCAGGTAGACCCAGAAGGCAGGGTGTCGTATGGTGATGGCGGTGTGTGATATCCAAGATGATTCGCAGAACGCTATAGCGCACCGACCACACCACGTACGTGACTTTTGGCGAATTTGGCAGGTATAGTTGGACGGTGGCTTTATTTCGCGTGTGACTTTGGGCGCGGTCGGTGCGCGTGTGTTTGGCGGTGTTCATCTGTCGAGTCTCTCAATACTAACCAAC
>JBLMXX010000130.1:0-19804 GCA_050257995.1 Acidobacteriota bacterium
ACTCCGGGTCACCGGCGAGTTTCTTGGCAAAGTCGAGATTGATCTTGCCGATCAGGAAATTCCAGAGAAACGGGTCATTGAAATAATAGTCCCGCGTGGTGTTTTGCCGCTCGCGTCCCAATTTCTCTCGAACGTCGTCGTCCTCAAATAACTGCCACACCCATGGAAAATCGTCAATCTCCTCAAATGGTGCTATGTGCAGGCGGGCGCGCCGTTCCGATTCCGGCAATTTCTTGAGAAAGTCGATGATTTCGCTCTTGCCGGCGGCAGGGCGGCCTATCAGAATAATCACCGGAAAGATCGAAGGCTCTATTGGTTCCGTCATCGATCACACATCTGCCTACTAGAAAAATCGGACGAATACTTGGAGACGGTGTTTCTTCCTTTCATGCCGTCTCCTCCTTCTCCAGCACCTTTGCCACGCTGGGGAACTGGGTCATATCAGTGTGGGGAAGGAACAATGCCGCCATGAATTGGTCGGTAAAAGCATTGTCTGCGGCGAGTTCCAGATACGTCATTTTTTTCGCGATCGCGGCAATCTCGTCTCGGGCCTCTTTATGCAAGAGCGCCATGTAGGCGCCCCGGGCTGCCGTGTTGCCGAGGAATTTGAAACGGTCCCACGGCAAATCGGGCAGCAGTCCGATTTCGATTGCCTTTTCAATGTTCAGATACTGACCGAAAGAGCCTCCGATGAGCATCTGCTCGACGTCATTCATCGTCATCCCGACGCTCTGGGCGAGCATCACATAGCCCGCATAGATCGCCGCTTTTGCGCGGAGAAGGTTATCTACATCTGGCTTGGTGATGACAATATCCTGGGCGAGGTCCGTCTCCTCTGCCCACGCGATCACGTATTCGGGGCCGTGCTCGCCCGTCCGCACGCGCCGGGTGGGGAGCGCCAAGTTGATATTGCCCGCCTTGTCAGTCACGCCGGTGATGAACATTTCGGCAATGAGACTGATCAAGCCCGAGCCGCACAAGCCGCGCGGCTTTCCCCCGCCGATTACCCGGATGCTGGGCTCGTACGTCGTCCCATTGATCCACACCTCTTCAATGGCGCCGGTCGTTGCTCGCATCCCATGAAAGACGCCCGCGCCTTCAAAGGCGGGACCGGCACTGCACGCACAGCTCACGAGCCATTCACTCGTGCCAAAAACCATCTCGCCATTGGTCCCGATATCGAGGAATAACGTCACCTTTTCAGTGCTGTGCGTGCCGGAGGATAACACGCCCGCTGTAATATCCGCTCCCATAAAGCTGGCAACGCCGGGCAGGCAAT
This sequence comes from Acidobacteriota bacterium, assembly GCA_050257995.1. Lineage (GTDB taxonomy): Bacteria > Chloroflexota > Anaerolineae > UBA4142 > UBA4142 > JBLMXX01. The sequence goes on from JBLMXX010000130.1 coordinate 1,280, forward strand.
CGACTGTTGCCAGGGGATGGATGTTGAGGTTCAATTCGGTTGCCAACAGTAGCGGCGGGTGGTTGAGCGTCGTAATGTAGGGTGTCAACCGGATCTGTTCCGGCGGCAATCCTAGCAGGATGTGAATCATCGTGCTGTTGCCGACAATTGCCATCTTGTAAACGTCGCGCGGTTCGATCTGGCGGCGGCGGGCACACCTTTCGAGCAGTCTGTTGATCGTCGTCGCCACCAGCGACTGTAATTCCATCAGGCCGGTGCCGTTCTTTGAGGCGTAAACGATGCGCGAGATGACATCCTCACCGCGTTTGATCTGCCCGTTATAGTCCGCCGCGGTCTCGATTACCTCGCCGGTGTAAAGGTCGACCAGGTACACCGTCACAGTGGTTGTGCCGATATCGACCGCCGCCCCGTACAGGGTGCGAGTTTGATCGCCGGGTAAGACATCGACAAGGCGCGCCTGTGGCTTGGAGGTATCGACGACGGCGGTCACGTTCCACTCGGCATCTCGCAAAGTGCGGGCGAGAGTGCGCAGGACGGTGAGCGGTGCCTCCAGGTCGCGCAGATGGTAGTGCTTGGCGAGTTCACGCTGCAGACGTGCCAGGTCATCGGTATTGTCGGACAGATCGGGAGGCGCTATATCGATAAAGTATTTGGCGATGGTCTGGTCCGTGCGCCAATCGTAATCAAAGGGGAGGGAGATTTTAGCCGCCGTTTTCTCGGTGGTGAGATGGCGCGTGATTTCTTCTTGCGGCGGGACAAAGACTTCCAGATCGCCCTCGACCACCGTCTGGCAAGCGAGCGCATACCCGGCTTCAAGGTCGGCCGCGCTCAAGCGCATGGTGGAGCGGCGGCGGGCATTCCCGTCCTCGACGATGACGGCGCAGCGCCCACAGCGGCCTTGGCCCCCGCAGGGGACGTTGATATCAATTCCGGCGGCTTCTGCCGCATCGATGATAAGGGCACCGCGTTTGATTTCCACCGTCTTTTCGGACGGCTTGAAACGAACTTTCTGCGTAGCGATTTTGAACCTCTTCCAATATTAGGCCGCACGTCCGTCGCGTTAGCATCCCGGGTGCGGTGGGATTAGAGTATACTCCTGAGTGAGAGTAGCCAGACAAGCACACTATCTGGCTACTGGTGATGGACTAGATTCCTAATGCAATGCTACCGGTTAAATCCACTCGAAGGAGGATTGGATGGCATCCCGGGCGCTCTTGGCAGCTTGATCGGATTCCTGCACCCAGGCAGACGTCTTGGCCCCAGGTCCGCGCCCGATGATTAGTCGCATGGCCGCGCGTACGTCGACGTGCTCAGGACACAGGTTTATGCAGCGCGGGTCCCGGCAATCGAGACAGCGCGCGGCTCCAACCAGGACGCTCTGCAATTCCCCAAGATTGGGCGAGTACATGGTCGCGCTCACTTTCTGGTGCGGTTGACACGTACACCCGTTCACAGGAACTTTCTACGGGTCTACCGGTTTCCCTCTTTTCTTCTTTTTCACGGTTTCAGTTTCAAAAACGCTGGCGCATCCACGGCTTCACGTGGCCCGACTTCGACCTGCCATCCGGCGAGGGTCTCTTCGACTTCGCCCAGTAGCGTTGCGACCGCGCCGGGGAGGACGATGCGTTTGCGGCTGATTTTGGATTCAAGGCTGGTGTTCTTGACCGCTTTGGCGATACGATCGGCATCAAATTTGCCGGCGGCCCATGCCGTCAACACGCTCATGCCTTCTGCATCCGCAACCAGCAGCCAGGCGGGCAAGCCCGCCCCTTCCACCTCATTCGAGATGGCAAAATACGTGATAGAAAAGTTGGTCGTGACGAGGACGGGCGATTCTGGCTTGGGACTGTTGATTTCGTACAAGCCTGGCTGGACCTGGATGGGTTTCTGAGGATCGGTGTACAGGTTCTGGCGCAGGACCAGGAGCGCATACGCGCGGGCGGGTGTAAAGTGGTCGAGGACAACAAACCCTGCATACTTGGCGATGCATTGAGCGGCCAGCACCGGCTCTTCTTCGGGAGAGGAGACACCTTCTCCGGGGAACGCAATGACCGGATACCCGAGCGCGCGGAAATTTTTCTTGATTGCCAGGCGGCGGATCTGGGTTGCCAACGTCAGGGTCTCGAGGAAACTGCGCGCACCGGGGTCGAGGACGATATCCTCGACGCCGCCGGCCTTGACCTGCTCGGAGAGATTCGCAAGGTCCTGTAGATTCCCGGTCCCTTTGATGGCAAGCGGTGCTTTGAACTTCTTGGCAACTGGCAACAATGCTTGCCAATTGGTGGCGTCCGCGGCGTATAACAATGGCACCACGCCGGTCAATTTAGCCAGGGCGGCTTCAAAGGCGGCGGGTTCCTTGGCTATCAAAACGAGAGGCAAGTGCGCCGCGCTATATGCGGCATCCACGGCGGCGGCGAATTGAGCTGCATCGCCCGAAGCGTTCTCGACGGCAATGCCGTCGACGTGAAGCTTGATACCGACATAGTCCACTTCAAAGGCGGCGATCTCTTTCACGCGGGCAGCGAGTTGGTCCAACCCTTCGGTGTCCTTGACCCGCACAAAAACGCCGGTGCGATGATAAAAAGTCTTTTCATGGCGGAATAGGACGATTTCGTTCCCGGCCTCGATCTTGCGACCGTCGCTGGAGAGCGTGATCAGCCGCACAGGCGGCTGGGACGCCGCCTCAAGCTGGGCTTTGGATGTTTCGCTAACGTACGGGCAGGCGGCCAAATCCGCCTGCTTGGCCGCCAGTTTCATCGCAAAGGCAAGACAGGTAGGAAACCCGCATTCCTTGCAGTTAGTTTGCGGCAGTAATTTGTAGATTTGCAGCCCGGTTAATGCCATCATATCCTCCTTGGCTCGTCAATGAGTCAGCCAATCAAATGGGGTGAAATAGGTCGCCGACGCGACCACTCGAAGATAGGTTTGTTAGACTAACTGACGATGCCTTTCTTCTCCAGCTTCATCAGTTCGCTTTCCAGGATCTGCGCGTGGACTTGCTCCTCTGCCGCAAAGCGCGCAAAGATTTTCTGCAATTCCGGCGAGACGGAGAGCGCCTTTGCCATTTCGTATTTTTTCTGAGCACCATGTTCTTCCATGATCATCATGTTGAAGAACATTTGCAGACTCATTTTTTCTTCCATCGTTGCCTCCTGGGAGTTTGCAGGCAGAGTGCCTGGGTCTATACGGCTTTCACTTCTTTCACGTTGGGGAAAAGATCCCGGATCGTTCCCTCGACCACGCGGTGTAGGGTCCACGGCATCAGCGGGCACTCTTCGCACGCTCCGCCAAGGTGCACGATGACGCTGGCGCCGTCGTATGAGACGAGTTCCACCTTGCCGTTATGATAAATCTCGGCATAGTGACTGATGGTTTGGACAGTTTCCTGCATGCGCTGGTAATCATTGACTGTTGCCATTTCGTACTCCTCTAAGCACTCACCCCGCGCCCCGCACGAGAGCGAGCAAACTGGAACGCGATCGCGCCCGTCAACAAGACAATCGCAGCATAAAAAATCTTGATGGCATCCGAATCCGATCCGATGATCGGATTTAGGGGATGCAAGATATTAATCGAGCCCCTCAGGACGACAAGAACGATGACGGCATTGGCAGTGGCGGCGAACGCCATCCAGGAGGAGTTGCCCATCCATAGTCCCACGGCGTAAACGAGAACGGTCAGCAGGAGAATCCAGACGGCTCCGGCGACCCGCGGTTCGTTCCACGTGATCGCTCCCCATGCCAGGATCTGCGCGGGGAGACTGATAACGAATTGAGCCAGCCAAAAGACCAGAGCCGTTTCGGTCATCGCACGGGTCCACCGCGCGAGCATGGGGCGATTCAGCGCGAGCTGCGCGAGCCCCAAGACGCCAGCCAGCAGATATGCGTAAGTCGAAACGCGCTCCGCCGCCCCGTGTGCGTAGACGATCTTGACGACATTTCCGAGCGTGGCCTCGGCAGGGGAAAGGATGAGCAGGACCGCCAGCGTGGTGAAAAGGGCGGCACTGACGGGCAGACTATTCTTTTGGAGCGCGCGAGCGAAGGTTGTCATTACAATTGCCAATAGCTGATTGCTAATTCTAAATTGCTATTTCGTCATCAAGTTCGAGATCATGTCCTGGATGCGCTTGATTGCCTGCGGGTGGCGCATCACAAGCACGTTGGCGCCAGACTCGACCAACGCGGAAGCGGTAACGGTTTCCCAGTACACTGCGCGTTCCGCCCAGTCACCCCACATCGCGGGGACATCGGTGCCGACCTTGGCCTCTTTTACGCGCCATGCCTCTTCCCCGGGCGTGACGAGCATCGGCTGTTGAGTCATCCCATCGCCTTGCAAAGCGGCCAGGCGAAGGCGCTCCATCACCGAGTAACCATATTCGATCCCATATCCGAGGGCGCCGGTCGTCGGGTCCATGACGATGCGCTCGAGCGGAATGCCCATATCGTGAATCAAAATAACCAACTGCTTTGCCAGGTTCACGTCCATGGGGGTGCGCGAATCGACCAGATGGTCATTTGCCAAGGCCGCGGCGACGATCGTGCGATAGTTTTTGTCTTCGCAAACGCCGAGGACCAGTCGCTCGCCCTTGGTCTCTTCCGCGACGCCGACCAAAAGATCGTTGTCCAGGTCAGCCTGCCCGGGTCCAAAGACGATGAGTGGCAGACCGGTCGCGTTGAGGACCTGGCGTACGACTTTCTTTGCATTCGCGGCGGTGTTAGGCGATCCGTCGGCCTGGGTTGTGTTGAGTTTCAGCAGAATTACGTCTACCCCGAGGGCTTCGGCGGCTTGAGCCCACTTGGCGGGGTCTTCCGCGACATCCTTCCATGCGTCCAGCAGGACCGGCGACCAGTCGCTGGGCTTGCGATCCTGGATTTCGACAGCAATGGCGGGTGGGTGGGGCACGGCACCTTCGAAATGCATGAAAGGCAAAGCGCTTTCGCCCCCGATGGTTACTGTTTTGGCGCGTGTGCCGCCCTGGTCTTTAGTGGCGCCGAGGACGACCTCACGTACTTTGCCGGTGTACTTTTCCTTGGGAATCTCAACTGTGACTGGCATTCTTCCTCCGTAAAGTGCACTAGTTCTATCTAACTAGGTTGATCGAATGCGACGAGTAGAAATAAAAACACGCCGATCCCCATCAACACGAGCACCCCTTCCTGCGGGGCAGATGTTATTAAATATCGTATCAGTACGCTCGCGATGAGGATGATGACGGATGCACCGAGCAGGATGTTCGTCGTGCGCGGGCTATAATGTTTTTCGTTCGTTTGCCGTGTCACAAGCCCTCCGAGTCTTGGTTCTGAGCTCATTATAACCGGATTGCTGCAAGACCCGAAATTCGAGGACGCTAAGGTCAACCCGACTTGCGGACCGGCTTTTTCATCTCCGGTCGCTCGGGCTTGAGCCCGGCAATATCGCGCACGATGGCGCGCATGGTCAGGACCGCGCTGGGCCGCGAAGGACCGGGATGTTCGTGCATGATAAATACCTGGTGTACCTTTTCATCCTGCATGATGCTCGCAGCGGTCGTTACCGGCGTTTCAGGCTCGACGGTGATGATCTTTTCGGTCATCAATTCTCCCGCCGAGAGCATTTGGACGTTGCGCGGGTACGCGTGGACCAGGTCGGTTTGCGAGATGACGCCGCACGAACCGAACTCGTCCATGACGATGATTGCATCGGCATTCTCGCGTGCCATGATTTGGGCGACTTTGGGTAACTTGTCGTCCCGACTGCAAGTCGGCACGCCGATCTTCATAATGTCGCGTACGAGTTTTTCCATTTCTGACCTCTGAGTCTGTGTGAGGTGACCAAAGAGCCGCGATGGAAGGCAGATCGTCCGGTTCGCTCGTCATCCTACAAGGCCCAATTATCTGGCGAACCATCCAAAGTGACCTCCGCAGGAGGTCACTTTGGATGGTATACGAACTACATCATCGGGTCCATCGTCAGCGCGGGGTGTCCCTTGGATTCCAGGAATGCCACCAGGTCGGGCACCTCGGTGCAGATGGTTTCGTCCGCGATCTTGTCGATCAGGTCGGGGTCGCCGGCATAGTCGGCGGCCTTTTTCAACTCTTCTCCCATCGTCTGCTTGAGCACGCTGGACATCCAGACGACGCGCTTGAACCCGCCGTCCGCGCTCAAGAATTTCTTTGAAGTCAGGTAATACTTGCCAACACCCATGACACCCGGGGTCTGCAAGCCACCGCCCGCCATACCGGCCAGGGTGCTGAACGTCATGCCGGCAGGCGACATGGAGGTGTCCTCGCGTGAGAGCACCATGACGCCATTCGCTTCTGGAATCACCATGACGATGCATTCAAAGCAGCCGCATGCCGTCATCGGGTTTTCCATGATCGAGTACATCGAAACGGTCTCCACCTGCTGGTGGGACGCCTGGTTCACGAATTCGATCGGTCCCACCCAGTAGCCTTTGACCGAGTCGAGCTGATTCTTTTTAGGGATGGGCTGGTTGGGGCCGGTGGGATTAATTTGAAAACTCGCCTTGCAGTCCAGCCACGAATAGGCGCCGCAGAGGCCCACGCGCTCGGGGCTGATGACACAGACGTGATTGGGCGCAAAGGACTGGCACAATGTGCAGGAGTAAAACTCCTCGACGCTTTCATCCGCCATGTCGCCCAGTCGGGTGTTGCGCCGCTGATAGGCATCGCGGGCGACCTGGAGCATTGTGTTGACGTCGGCAGGATTGGTGTAGATGGTGACCTGGATCTTGTCGACAATTGCGCCAAAGTCGGCGTGGTAGCGCGCGTGCAGAATCTTGCCGAGGTCGCCCAGGCGAAAGCCCTTGTCGAACGCGGCTTTGCTGACGCGAATCCACGTAATATCGCGCTGACCCACGTGCTGGATGCCGGAGGCGCCGTTGATAAAGTGGTGGATCTGGCGCTCTAGCACCGGCTCGAAATCTTCCTGCATCTTGCGCCCGGCGACTTCGGCGACGATGCCGATGTCCATAAAACCGCCTTCGGGAACCGCGTCCATGTCGGGACCCAGGACTGTGACCTTGCCGTCTTCGACCTTGTCCATCGGTGCGCTGAAGAGGTATTCAAAGGCGCGGGACTTTTTGCCGCCGCTCTCAAACCGCAGGTCGGCTTTGCGGACCACTTCGCCTTCGAACGCCGAGCCATAAGGAACCGGGATCGGCACTTCGGTCATCTTGATCTTGACCCCGCGCACTTCGATGCACTTTTGCACTAGTTTTTCAGCGCGCTCCAGGTCATCCTTGCCTTCGATCTCGTTGAACGGCATCGAGATGACATGCTCGTATGTGGTGACGCCGGTCGGGTGGATTTCCGGGATGACAGTGTCGGCGATGGCGGGGAAGCCGTAGGAGATGGCGCCTGCCGCGGCGGCGTATTTCAAATCGTCCACCTCACCCAGCGCGAGGACGAAGGCGAATACGCGCGCCCGGTTGTACAGCAGGATCTCGCGGGACTGGCCGCCTTTCATACCGCCAAAGGTCAACGCGGAGCGAGTCGCAAAACCAATCGCGTAGATAGCGGAAAGCGTGTCGGTGCCAAACGGGACGATATAAGTATCGTACCCCATTTCCACGCCTTCTTCCTGCAATTGGTGAATGATCGAGCGCCCGTTCACGTTGCCGGCGAGGAAGATCAAAATGTTGCGGCGTTGGAGCTCGCGGACGATCTTGACGGCCACTTCGTTCGACTTGGCGCAGCCGACGATGGCGGCGAATCCCGGCATGCGGCCGTCTACGAGTTGGATGCCCCACGACCGCAGTTGAATGTCGTCGATAGGACCGTTCAGATTGCCTGCGCCGTTCCCGTCACCCTTGGAAAATTCGGGCGAAGTGAACGATGCCTGCGCGAGCTGAAAGCCCTCCAATTTCTCTGGCTGATCGCCGTAAAGGAAACGGAGCGCCTGCAGGGCTTCCACCGAGAGCAGCGTGGCAATGCCGGAGTCGAGCGTCTCGCCGAGGTACGGCGTCCAGCGCGATTGCGGCGGCACGGGGTGAAGGAGAGACTTGACATGGTCGATCACCGGCACCAGGTCGCCAACGGTCTCGACTTTGCGACCCGTGAGGCCGAGGATGGTAGGCAAAAAGTACGCGGTATTGGGGAACCCAACTTTAGTATCCGCGCCTTTTTCTTTCAGAGCCTTTTCCAGGTACAGCTCGGTCTCGCGGACGATATTGTTTGCTCCGCGAATCGCAGATGTTGCAATGTAACGTGACATTGGTTCCTCCCTACGGTGATTTCAGACTTTGATTTCAGATGGAAGGCGCCTCCCGTCGAGGAGTCTCCTATGTGAAATCTTTAGGCTTTCGCTATGCTTGGTTTCTTGATCTTTATTGTGTCCCAGACAACGGACAGATTCTCCAGCAGGTGAATATCGTGACGGTGCTTGACCAGTTCGACGACGATCAACCCTCCGAACGCCAGCGCCGTCAGCAGGCGAGTATTATTCCACTCCATAGGTCCTAACAAGGGCAGTTCGTGCGGAAAGACAAACTGGATACTCCACAATGCGAACAATGAAATTGCATTCAGGCGCGTAAAGCGCAGTTTCAATAATGTGACCCCACCGTACAGAGTCATCATCAGTGAGAGCAAAAGTTCTTCTTGATGCCGCGCGTCGAGCGGGATCGGCGCCCAGTGGCCGAGCGATACGGAATACGCCAGCGGGATCATTCCCACGAGCAAGGTCCACTGATTGACCTTCGACGAGATCAGGTTCAAGAGTGCCATGGGAGCGAGGCGGACACTCCGGGCCCAGTAAAAAGCGGTGACCTTTTCGGGAAATTCGCTCAAGAACGGCGCACACCACTGGACGAACACGAACGCCGTCACACCCATCGTCGCGGCGACTGACTTCATGCTGAGCAGAAACGGTTGTGCCATCGCCCACATGGTAAAGCCGCCGATCACGAATATGCCGGTGAGCTTGAAAACCTGCTCGCGCATTTTCGGGATATTCGCCAGGTAGCGCGGCATGGCGATGAGATCCTCTTTTTTCTCCGGCTCTTCCTCGGGCAGTCTTTGCAGGAGGACGATGTACAGGGCAAAAAGTCCCCCGAGCACGACGCCGTCAATAATGTCCAGGTACTGCTTGGCCAGGACGAAGAGGAAATAGCCGCTGCTCGCCATAAGGGCCAGCACTTCGATAAATGTTTCGCGTCGCAGTTCGATGGAGGAAATGCCGCGTCCGGTCTTTATTTTATTGTAAATGTCGGCGGTAAAGAAAACGAGTGCCCAGCCCACGCCCATCAGCAGGCGGTTGGAGCCGGTAAAGTTCGCCATCATCAAGTCGATCTCGCGTTGCCAAGCGATGGTCGCCTCGACCATGAATTCAGGCACGACCTGTAAAAGGGCAATAATGGCGATGGCCAGTCCCTGGCTGACGACGAACTGGGCCGCCTCCGCTCCCCAACTGATCAGTATCGCGCCGAGGATCACGCCGCTGAACGAAAGCCACACGAGGGCGGGCAGGTCGGGTGCCGTCAGGCGGACCAGCAGGGAAGCGCCGATACAATATGCAAAGAGAACCCAGTAACTACTGACAATTTTAAGGTCTTTGGATCCCGCGTTCTTGGCGGGGACCGGTCGGCGGAGCACCTCACGGTGGACCCAAGCGCCTGGATTGAACACTAGAACTCTTCCCGCTTGGATGCCAGTGAAAGGATGAGCACGACGACATCATGCGTCTCGCCGTCCGGCATCATGAAATAATCGGGATAAGTGGCGCGCAATTCAAACCCCAGTTGCTTAAAGGCATTGATCACCTTGACCTGATCGGCAATGATCTCGGCGACCAGCTGTTGGAGTCCGCTCTTGCGGGCAATTTCAATCAGCGCACGGAGCATTGCACTGCCCAGGCCGCAGCGCCGAAATTCTTTTGATAGAAAGATACGCACATCGGCGATATGGCGGCTCGGGCCTCCTCGAAAATGTAGGCTCGCATCCCCGACGATGCGATCGTTCATCACCGCGACGAGGGGGACAACCTTTTTATAGTCAAGTCGCTCCGTCCAGGACGCGACCACTTCACGGTTGCGAACGTCGTTCCGCATCAATTTCAGATCGTCTGGACTGATCGGGTCGAACAGACCCAAGAGCGCGTTTCCATCCTCGCGGGTGAGCGGACGCAACAGCACGCGCTTGCCATCACACAGCGTGACCACTTGGCGGTATTTGGCGATTTGATCTAGCATACGCGGCTCCGGGAGATCTAGGATTTCAGATGTATGATTGGGGAAACATTGCCGGACTAAAGTCGCCCAGGCACAAACCCTAAATCTGAAATCCTAAATCTGAAATTCACTTACGATTTGCCTGCGGAACCCCATTTGCCTTCGAATGCGGCGGCATCCATCTTGTACCAATCCTTGTTCTTTTCGATAAATGCCTTTTGGTTGTCCGCGACATCCGGTTCGGGGAAAATGGCGCTGACGGGACATTCGGGCACGCACGCGCCGCAGTCGATGCAGGTGTCTGGGTCGATGTACAACTGCACGACCTTTTCGAAATCTCCCTCGCTCTTGCTTGGGTGAATGCAGTCCACCGGGCAAACATTTACGCAAGCGGTGTCTTTGACGTTGATGCATGGCTCGGTGATAATGTACGCCATTTCAAACTCCTCCTGGAATTTTCAAAATTGCTTTTACCGGGGGTATCCCCCAGGACTTCGAATTTTATCCAATTCCCTACAGAGAACAAAAACGGATCCATGCTGTAAGGCATTGGGAAGAGCGGAGCACGCCAGTGTGCTGCCGCTCTGTCACCCCCCAGAGTCATCTGGAGGATGTTCTGGGGGATGACGCCTGTCCACTCACTTCTGACTAACTATTCTGCGGGAACGGGAGCGCCGTACAAAGCGTTCAGGCGTTCTTCGCCTTGCAGTTCCAAGAGTTTCTCCATGCGGCTGTCGCCGGACTTGCCGAACTTGGCAGGGTCATATGGAGGCAATTTCAGCGCGGCGCGTTTGGCGTCGATATGCGCCAATGAACGGCGGACGATTTCAGCGGGATCGGGCACGAATTCCAGCTTGCCGCCGGCAATCTTTTCCCAACCTTCGCTCATGATGCGGGACACATCTTCGCTCGCCTCGACCGGCGAGCTGACGCCGAAGAGGACATACACGCCCGACGCCGCAAAATACGCGCCAATCGCTAGGGCTTTTTCGCTCATCCACTCGGGCGCGATGCCGACACCGGGGATATCGCTGATGTCATCGCCCAGGCCGCCTTCGGTCGCCATTTCAGTCAGGACGGTCAGAATTCGGGTGTTGTCCACGCAAGACCCCATATGGAGGACGGGTGGAATGCCGATGGCTTCGCAGACTTCGCGCAAACCTGGACCGGCATAGTCCATCGCCGCCTCGCCCAACAAGAGACCGTACTTGGCATTCGCCAGAGCACCACAGCCGGTCTGCACGACGAGCACATCGTTCTTGAGGAATTCCTTGACGATGTCATAGTGCGCCTTGTCCTGGGTGGTGCGTGGGTTGTTGCAACCGACTACGCCCGCGACACCGCGCAAGCGGCCTGCCATGATCGCGTCGTTCAGCGGGCGGAAGGAGCCGCGATAGACGCCGCCCAGCATGTAACGGATGTACTCGTGGGAGAACCCGGGCACGAGGTCGGAATAATGGGAGGGGATGTAAGTGTTGTCCTTCTTGCGGTTCGGGTAATTGTCAATCGCGTCCTTGACGATCCGGCGCGCGATATCGAGCGCGTGGTGTTCGTCAAATTCGATATGCTGAGAGCCCGTGATCTTGACCTTGGGCGAAGTGGTGACGAACTTGGTGTGGAACCTGCCCGCAAGATCGGACAGCGCCTGCATAATGCACTGCACATCCACGACCATCGTTTCGACCACGCCGGTCAAGAGCGCCAGTTCCTGGTTTAGGTCATTGCCCGCACTCGGGATGCCTTGGCGCATGAGCACTTCGTTCGAAGTGCAGCACACGCCCGCAAGGTTGATGCCTGCCGCGCCCTTGGACTTGGCATACTCGATCATCTCCGGTTCCATCGTCACGCGGACGATCATCGCGGAGAGGGTCGGTTCGTGTCCGTGTACAAGGATGTTGACTTCGTCGTCCTTGAGCACACCGAGATTGACACGGGTAACGGCAGGGGAGGGAGTCCCGAAGAGAATATCCGACATATCGGTCGCCATCATCGAGCCGCCCCAGCCATCTGCCATGGAGCAGCGGAGGGAGGCGAGCAAGAGATGCTCGGCGTCCTGGTCGTCGCCCATATGGGTGCGGTGAAGCACGTCCACCACTTCGCGGTCGACGCCGCGCGGCACGATGCCCAACTGTCGCCAAATTTCCTGGCGTTTCTTGGGGGCGCGGCTTGCGTAAACGATCTCGCCTTTTTGCCGTGAGAAATCAGTTAGCATGGCTTCGGCGACGAGTTTGGCCAGTTGCTTGTCCGTCTTGCCATCCGGTTTGATGCCCAGATAGCCGGCGACTGTGCGCAGTTTGTAAGGATCGCGAATCTCATAGCCCTGGGCCTCGTCTTCTGCTACGGCGAGGAGTGTGAATGCCAGATCACGCCCGTGATCGCTGTGGGCCGCCGTGCCGGCAGCAATGTGGCGCGCCATGTTGCGGGCGGCAACGGTCGCACGGGTCGCGCCGCAGACACCGACAGGATCAGGGTTGGCCTTGGTCGGTACGAGACGGCAGGGACCCATGTTGCACATTTGGCAGCAGGCGCCATCGGCGCCGATGGGGCAGGGCGCCATCTTCGCCGCGCGGCTAAAAGCGGTGGTCACGCCCATTTGTTCCGCGCGTTTTATCATTTCCGCGGCAGCGGGATCAATCGTTTGAAGTTGCGGTGCAGCTTCCTTCGCCATTGTGTCCTCCTTGAGATGTGGGTAGAACGATATGTGAGTGTACCCGTCTACCTGTCTATTTGTCTATCTTCGTTCCTGTCTACCTGTGTCCTAGTACTTGCGGAACTCGCCGGACAATTGAAGGTCGACCGGGTTTGTGGTTGTGGTGCGTACTCCCAGGTGGTCCCACGCGGGATCAAAGCGCCCGTCGGGGCGGCGTTCGATCACCTCTTCGTCACCAGGCGCATAGCCGGCATCCGTGAGCGCCTTGGCGAGTGCCGCTTGCGAGGTCTTAGCGGGATCGAATTCGATCACCACTTCTTTGAACGCGGCGCTGGCGATCACATCCTCGACCCCGGAAATGGGCGAGAGCAATCGCTTTACGATAGTCACATGATGATCGGCGAACATGGCGGGCACGGTCAACACGATTTTTTCCATTTTATCCTCTCCACGTGATTTAAAGACTGCGAACGGGCGATCTGGATCTCAATAGGATAATACCGGTTATGCGCTACGAGCCCTCTTTCATCTCGACGTATCCCTCGGGACGAAAATACAACACTTCTCTATATGGTTTGATCGCTTCTGCAAACGCATCGCGAAATGTATTGCCGCTGATGTGGAGCAGGGTATCGCTGTAATCCGGATCGATACCCATCGAGGCGAGACATGGGTAATGGTGGTGGAGCATTCCGGCCCGGAATTCGGCATCGTCTACCTTGGTGCCGACAATTTCTCGAGCGACGTAACGCATGCATCCACACGTTGCATCGCGTTCGACTTGCACGCTGGCTATCGTCCCGGACCCCTCGTCCACTTGGACCGTGACGGCGGGCTTGCCGAAATAATGGGCGAACTCTGCGATCAATGGATTGTCGTATTCCACGCGCTGGCCGCGCAGGCTATAGCTCTTTTCTGTCAGGGAACAAAAGGGTTTGGGGAATACACACTCGACGCCGACCTCTTTCATCCAACCGCGCAGTTGATTCATCAATCCCTTGGGCATCCATTCGACCCGGTCCACGGGAGCGATCATCGCCCGTGCTCCCGTCATCTTGGCGACGTCCGGCAAAAGCTCTGCAATTCCAGGGTGTTCGCCGACGGCCAGGATCAAGTCCGCGGACGGCAGTGTGGCGGGGAGAAAATCGCGCGGCTCGTCGATGACAATTGGAAAATGCGTGGGCGCCGTCCACGTGTTGATCGTCCACGTTTTGGGACCGTGCTCGCGCAGTGTTTGGGCTTTTCGGCGCCCGAATTCGCCGGTCGCGACAGCGAGTATGTTCATTGCCATTAGACAGGTAATCGTCGAAAGAGGTAGACAGGGAACAGACTTGTACCTGTTTCCCTGTCTACTTGTATGCTCGGTCTCTTAGAAAAGACCTACCACTTTGCCGGTCTTCATGTCCAGGTCCACATCGTAGAACACGGGACGGGTGGGCAAGCCGGGCATGGTGCGCATCGTGCCGCACAGCGGATAAAGGAACCCAGCGCCAACGGAGGCGCGAATGTCGCGGATCGGCAGGCGGTATCCCGTCGGGCGACCTTTGAGCGCGACATCGTGCGACAGGCTCAGGTGAGTCTTGGCCATGCAGATGGGCAGATTATTGAAACCAAGCCGGGTGTACAGTTCGATCTTGGCTTCGGCTTCGGGCGTATAGTCCACGCCCGCGGCGCCATAGATCTTGGTGGCGATCGTCTCGATCTTTTGCTTGATGGACCAATCGAGCGGGTAGAGAAATTCGAAATTGCTCTTTTGCTCGCAGGCATCCATCACGGCCTCGGCCAGTTCGACGGCGCCCTTGCCGCCGTTCATCCAGTGTGTGCAGGGGATGGCGACCGAGCCTGCGTCCTCGACCAACCGCTTGACCAGCTTGACTTCTTCTTTGGTGTCATACTTGAAAGAGTTGATGGCGACGACCACGGGCACGCCGAACAGCTTGACGTTCTCAACGTGCTTGAGCAAGTTCGCCATACCCTTTTCGAGCAGGGGCAGGTTCTCTTCGGTATACGCCTTGTCGAGCGGGCGACCCGCGACGACCTTGGGGCCGCCGCCGTGCATCTTGAGCGCGCGCACCGTTGCCACCAGGACTACCGCATTCGGAACCAGCTTCGAATAGCGGCACTTGATGTCCATGAATTTTTCCATGCCGATATCCGCCCCAAAGCCCGACTCCGTGACGACGTAATCGGCGAGCTTCAGCGCAATCTGATCGGCGACGATCGAGTTGTTGCCGTGCGCAATATTTGCAAACGGACCGGCATGAACAAAGGCGGGGTTGCCTTCGAGCGTTTGCATCAGGTTGGGCATCAACGCGTCTTTCATCAATACGGTCATGGCGCCTGCAACACCGAGGTCCTCAGCGGTGACGGGCTCGCCGCGGATGCTGGTGCCGATGACGATCCGAGCCAGCCGTGCACGCATGTCTTCAATGCTGGTCGTCAAAGCAAGGATCGCCATGACTTCGGATGCCACCGAAATGTCATAGCCGGTGTATCGCTCGTTGCCTTTTTCATCGTCGCCCAGGCCGATTTGAATCCGGCGCAGGTGGCGATCGTTAATGTCGACGACCCGCTGCCATGTAATACTATTGGGGTCGATATCGAGGCGGAAGAGCTTGCATTTTTCCTCGTCGGTCAAATCCTCGAAGCGTTTCTTGTTGATGCCGAGTCTCTTCATCCGATCCAAGACGGCAGGTGCCAGATAGCCATCGGGGCAGATGGCTTGTGCGAGTTTGTTGTTGTCGGGTGTGGCGCGTTCGTGGAGGATGCGGGCGTCGATCGCCGCGGCCAGAAGGTTGTTCGCTGCGGAGACCGCGTGGATGTCGCCGGTCAAATGCAGGTTAAAATCCTCCATGGGGACCACCTGCGAATAGCCGCCGCCGGCGGCGCCACCCTTGATACCAAAGGTGGGACCCATGGATGGCTGGCGGATGCAGGTGATGACGCTCTGATCCAAGTACTTGTAAAGGGCTTGTGACAAACCCACGGTCGTCGTGGTCTTGCCTTCGCCGAGAGGTGTTGGTGTGATAGCCGTTACGTCAATATATTTGCCATTTTTTCGCTTCTTGAGCCGGTCGCGGACATCGAGGTGAACTTTGGCTTTGTATGGGCCAAACAGTTCAAGCTCTTTTTCCTTCAACCCAATTCCCTTTGCTACTTCGAGGATGGGTCGCAGTTTTGCTGCTTGTGCAATGTCAATGTCGCTTGGTACGGGATGCTTGATCTTGATCGCCATCGTTGGCTCCTCCTTTAGTGCGTCCATGCAATTGGAATAGCAAGCTTTGGGAGTTTTTGCCTTCATTCCCGAGTGTCAGAATAGCAAATGGGGGTCAAAAACGGGTCAAAATTCCGTGCGACCTTAGTACAAGATGCTTTTCACAAATGGTCTTTGAAAGAAAAGAGTAAACCGCGACTGAAAAGAGCTCGGCGCGGGTCTTTTTTTGGTCTTTTGGTCCGACCGTGATAGAATGACGGTTAACCCTACGCAAAGGATTTGACGATGACGACGTTCGCGCCACGAGCACTGGCGACTGGGATCGGCAGTCTGCCGCACCGTGATGTACAAGATGCCCTGCGGGTGATTTTCCGGACCCTTCCGGCGGTCCCTTACTGGCCCCAATTGCCCCGGCGTGATTTTCGTGAGAATATGTACGCGCAGTTCAGCGAGGACCTGCCCACGGTCAGCATCGATCTGCCGCACGAGTGGATCGGGAGTATTGTCGCCGAGGATGTGCTCGCCCTGGCAGAGCGCTTTTATGATCGCTACCTGGTGCAAGACGCCAACCTGTTTGCCATTGGCGAGGAATATGCGGCCGGGTTATACGCCCTCCGGGGACAATCGGCGGCACTGAGGCAGGCCAAATGGATCAAGGGTCAAGTGACCGGACCCATCAGTTTTGGCCTCAAGGTGACTGATCAAAATCTGCGTCCAATACTGTACGACGACACCCTGCGCGATGTTCTGGTCAAGTACATTGCGCGCAAAGCCCAATGGCATGAGAATTTCATCTCTACGCTGGGAACTCCCCTCACCTTTGTGGACGAGCCTTCCCTTGCGTTGATTGGCGCCTCGGTGGTAGCGTTGAATCGGGAGGAGGTGATCCGTGATCTGGAAGAGATCTATGCATCCATAAAAGGGCTTAAAGGTACTCACTGCTGTGGGAATACGGACTGGTCGCTCTTGTTGGGAACCTCGGTCGACGTAATATCGTTTGATGCTTACAACTATGCCGAGAACCTGGCTCTGTTTGCCGATAACTGCAAGTCATTTTTGGACCGCGGTGGAGCCATTGCGTGGGGCATTGTGCCCACCGTCGAGGAGGAGATTGCCCGCGAGACGTCGGAGCACCTAGTGCAGCGGTTGGACGAGGCCATTGGCTTGTTGGTCAAAAAAGGCCTGGACCGCGATCTACTGTACGAGAGGTCTTTGATAACGCCTTCCTGCGGATTGGGGACGATATCCGTAGGTGCTGCCGATCACGCGCTTGAATTGACGCGCGACGTGTCGGAACGCGTGCGCCAGGAGCACCGTTTCGCTTAGCATTCGACCATTTTTCTGCGAATGGTACGCTATTTTGACCGCGCTTGGACTCGAATTGGACTTGATATAGTTATATTGAAAATGCGGTGAAAGCGGGTGCTTGGAAGTGCACAGCCGCATGGGCGCGCATACGCGCCGCCCTGATTCGGTAACTGAGGTTCGCGATGAAAAGGCGACGAGTATTTTTTTGCGCGGTGATAGCGCTTTTGCTTGGCTTGGCAATTGCGACTCCACGCGTGTTGGCTGATGATCCTAATCGTCTAACTCAACTAAAGATCTCTATTTGGCCCGAGTACGACCAACCGACCGTCCTGGTGATGCTGGACGGAACTCTGGCTGATACTTCCAACCTACCGCGCGATATTTCGGTTCTAATCCCGTCGAGCGCATCTCTGCTCGTGACGACATTTGAGAATACGGACGGTACACTGGCAGCTGAGCAGCAATCCCGGTCCGCCAACCAGGAGGACGGGTATGTTCGCATAACCTATACGGTTAAGACGCCAAAGTATCACGTCGAGTACTATGATAATCTGCTCCGCGGGTCTCCCGACAAAGTGATGGATTTTGCCTTCAGAGCGGTGGCGCCCATCGACCAGGTAACCGTCGATATCCAGCAGCCGCTCCAGGCGACGAATTTCTCGGTGAATTTGCCATCCGCATCCGTGCGCGACGACAACGGTTTCAAAGTATATAGTTCATCATTTGCTGATGTTACAGGCGGGCAGACACTCACTGCCCAGGTCAAATATACCAAGACAGACCCCAACCCATCGGTACTACCCACCGCCGTCCCGGTGGTTGTTCCATCGACGTCGCCGGCAGCAGAGACGCCCAGCCCGTGGAGCAATGTTTTTATCATCTTTGCTTTGGTGCTTTTGGCCTTGGTAGCCGTCCTGGGTTTTATCATTCTGCAGCAGCGCTCGCGCCATCCCGCTCCGGCGATGGCCGCGTCCAGTTCCCGGTCTCGGAAAGGGGCGCGGCGAAAAGGCGCAGGGGCGCGCGTTTTCTGCACTCAGTGTGGATCGGCGTTGGGACCGGAGGATAATTTTTGTCCCAAGTGCGGAGCACCACGTAGGGCGGTCTGATGGAACAGGCAACCCATTCGGCGTCAGGTTCGCGGCGACTGCTGTCCCAGCGTGTCTTTACGCTACAGCAAGTGGTCCC